>CAJYIG010000132.1 GCA_913774725.1 uncultured Curtobacterium sp.
CTCCCCCGAGGTCCCGCCCTCCTGTCCCGACCCCCGAGCGGGCACGACCTGCTCCCCGCGCCTCGCACGAGCACCGATTCCGCCCGCTCGACAAACGAACGACCAGCCGAACCGACCAGCACCACCGCGAACGGGCGGAACCGGCTCGAGACGGACGATCCACCTGCGCCTTCCGCCCGCCCGACCACACCCCGACCAGCCGGACCGACCAGCACCACCACGAACGGGCGGAACCGGCTCGAGACGGACGATCCACCTGCGCCTTCCGCCCGCTCGGGACGGGGACGGGGACGGGAACGGGACCAGTGACGGGAACGGCGACGCGCGCGGGAACCGCAGCGCGGGCGGGAACCGCGGCGAGCGCGCGACGGTCAGCGCGGGTGGACGTCGAAGCGACGGAGCGCGAGCGAGGGGTTGACGGCTCGCACCGCCTCGGTGGTCGCGGTGTCGATCGTCGCAACGACGGTCCCCGCACTCGCCCCGGCAGCGGCGACCGCGACGCCGGACGGGTCGATCACGACGGACCCGCCGATGCCGATCGGTCCGGTCTGTCCGACCCCGACGACCCAGACGGTGTTCTCGATCGCACGGGCGGTCAGCAGCGTGCGCCAGTGGTGTTCCTTCCCGGGACCGCGCACCCACTCCGCCGGCAGTACGACGACGTCCGCTGCGCCGATCTCCGGTGCGGCGAGTCGCCGGGTGACCTCGGGGAACCGCAGGTCGTAGCAGGTCTCGAGTCCGATGCGCAGCCCGCCGAGCTCGAAGACCGGCAGCTGGTCGGCGTCGCCGGACTCGATGCGGTCCGACTCCTTCGAGCCGAACGCGTCGTACAGGTGCACCTTCCGGTAGGTCGCGGCGATCGACCCGTCAGCGAGCACCGCGACCAGGGTGTTCCGGAACCGCCCGTTCGTCTCCGCCGTCTCGGCGACGCCGACCACGAGTGCGATCGCGTGCTGCCGCGCGATGTCCCGCAGGCCGCTGACGAAGGGACCGTCGAGCGGCTCCGCTGCGGCGACGAAGCGGTCGTCGAGGTCCGCGCTGAAGTACGAGGTGTACTCGGGCGTCACAAGGAGGTCGGCACCGCGCTCGGCGGCGTCCTCGGCAGCCGCCTGCACGGTCCGGAGGTTGGCCGCGGTGTCGTCCACGGGTGCGAACTGGGCGGCGGCGACGGTGAGGGTGGCCATGCTCCGAGCGTAGCCACGCACCGACACGGCACGACCTGCTGCACAGGAACGACGAAGGCCCCGATCCGACTGGACCGGGGCCTTCGTTGTGACGCTTGGTTGCGGGGGCAGGATTTGAACCTACGACCTCTGGGTTATGAGCCCAGCGAGCTACCGAACTGCTCCACCCCGCGGCACATCCAATAGCCTACACACCCCCGTGGCGGGGGCCCAATCGAGTGCCCCGCCACGGCGTGTCAGTTGCCGTTCTCGGCTTCGGTCGCGGCCTCGATGGCGTCCTGCAGGCGCTTGTCCGCCTCGGCCGCGGCGACCAGGTCGTTCTCGGCGTAGGCCTGCTGGCGGTCCTGCAGCGCACTGCGCGCCTCGGCGAGCGCCTGCTCGAGCGCCTGGTTCCCCGACCCGCTCGACGAGCCGGCCGACCCACCGGACCCAGAGCCCGAGTCGCTCGACGAGCCCGAACCCGACGAGCCCGAGTCGGACGAGCCGGTTCCCGAGTCGGACGAGCCGGTTCCCGAGCCGGACGAGCCCGAACCGGCGTCGGACGAACCGGTCGAACCCGATCCGTCAGCGGCACCCTGGTCACCGGCAGCGGCCCCGGAGTTGCCGTCGAACAGCTCGTTCAACGCCTGGTCGAGCGTGTCCTCGAACGCGATCTTGTCGCCGAACGCCACGAGCACCTTCTGCAGCAGCGGGTACGAACCACTCGAGGTCGACTGGACGTAGACGGGCTGCACGTAGAGGAACCCGCCACCGACCGGCAGCGTGAGCAGGTTGCCCTGCTTCACGGTCGAGTTGCCGCGCTTCAGGATGTTGAGCTCCTGCGACACGGTGGTGTCACCGTTGAAGAGGCTCTGCACCTGCGCCGGACCGGGGATGTTGTCGGTCTTCGGCATCGTCAGCAGCGTGAGCTTGCCGTAGTTCGCCGCCTTCTCGCCCTTGCCGGCACCGCCCGCATCGGAGTCGACCGCCAGGTAGCCCGTCAGCACGTTGCGGTTGTTCGCTCCCGCCGACTGCTGCGGGATGTACGTCGTGTACAGCGAGTACGCGGTGTCCTGCCCCGGCACCTTCATCGTCAGGTAGTACGGGTCCTGCAGGTTGCCCTGCGACGGCGTGGTCCTCGTGCCGAGCGCGTTCGTCGTCGTCTGCGACACCGTGTCGGTGTTCGCCTCGGAGTCGTTGGTGCCCGTGGTCGTCTCCTGCGGCGTGTTCCACGCGTCGTCACCCGAGTAGAACGAGTTCGCGTTGGTCACGTGGTACGTGCCGAGGATCGCACGCTGCACCTTGAACAGGTCGGTCGGGTAGCGCACGTGGTCGAGGAGCTCGGCGCTCATCTGCGACACCGGCTCGGTCGTCGACGGGAAGATCTTCTGCCACGTCTTGAGCACCGGGTCCTGGGTGTCCCACGCGTAGAGCGTCACCTTGCCCGTGTACGCGTCGACGGTCGCCTTGACCGAGTTGCGCATGTAGTTCACCTGGTCGGTGCTGAACGCCGACGAGTCCGTGCCCGCGACCGTGTCCGAGAGGCTCTGGCTCTGCGAGTACGGGTACGTGTCGCTCGTCGTGTAGCCGTCCACGATCCACTGGATGCGGTGGTCGACGATCGCCGGGTAGGCGTCACTGTCGAGCTTCAGGTACGGGGCGACCTTCTGCACGCGCTGGATCGGGTCGCGGTCGTAGAGGATCTGCGAGTCGCGGTTCACCGCGTCCGACAGGAGGATCTGCTCGGACTGGAACTTCGCGGCGTAGACGAGGCGGTTGAAGAACCCGCCGAGGCTCGGTCCGCCGTTGCCCTGGTACGTCGTCGTGGCGTTGCCGCCGTCGCTGTCGTCCGAACCGGCGGGGTAGTCGAGCTCGATGTTCTTCGAGCCCTCGGGGCCACCGACGATCGAGTAGGGCGGCGAGGTCTCGCCGAAGTACACGCGCTCCTGGTAGTTGCCGAGCTTGCCGTTGGACGGGATGCCCGACTCGAGGAACACCGGCTTGCCGTCACTCGCCCGCTGGTTGCCGTACGCCGCCGTGACGCCGAAGCCGTGCGTGTAGACGAACGTCCGGTTGTACTGGGTGTTCGCCTGCGAGCTGAGGCCCGCGAGGTCGATGTCGCGGACCGCGATCACGGTGTCCTCGGTCTGGCCGTCGATGTCGTAGCGGTCGACGTCCAGCTGGTCCGGGAACTGGTAGTACTGCCGGTACTGCTGCAGCTGGCTGAAGGTGTCCGAGACGATCTTGGGGTCGATCAGACGGATGTTCGCCGTGGTCTGGGCGTCCTGTGCCAGGGCGCCCGAGCTCGCCTCGGTCGTCGCGTCGTAGTTCTGCTCCTCGACCCCGCTCACGCCGTACGCGTCGCGGGTGGCCTTGATGTTCCGCTCGATGTACGCGGACTCGTACGTGCGCTCGGACGGCTTCACCTGGATGCGCTGGATGATCCACGGGTAGACGCCGCCGATGACGATCGCCGCGACGAGCAGCAGCCCGGTGCCGACGATCGAGATGCGCCAGCGGCCGATGACCGCGGTGACGATGAACAGGACCGCGACGATCGCCGCGATGCCGGCCATGATCTCGCGCCCGGGGATGACGGCGTTGACGTCGGTGTACTGCGCACCCGTGATGAGCGGGTTGTCCTTCGTCAGCGCGGCGTACTGGTCGAGCCACAGGCTCACGGCCTGCAGCGCCACGTAGACGGCCGCGGTGACGGCGAGCTGGATGCGCGCGGCCTTGGAGATGCGGACCTCGCGCCCGCCGAAGCGCAGGGCCCCGTACAGGTAGGTCGCGGCGAGCGCGGCGATGCCGGCGATGAGCACGACTGCCGACGAGTACGCCACGATCGAGCGCCAGAACGGCAGCTCGAAGACGTAGAACCCGATGTCGAGGCCGAACTGCGGGTCCTTCTTGCCGAACGACGTCCGGTTGAAGTACTCGAGCACCATGCTCCAACGGCCCGCGGTCGCGAGCCCGGCGAACAGGCCGAGCACGACCGGGATGCCGATCATCACCGCGCGGCGCAGCGGCTCGATGACCTGCTGGTAGCGGTCGAGCTGCGAGTTGAGCTTCGCGTAGACGGGCCGGAACCGGAAGGCGAGCGCGATGCTCACGTAGACGGGGACGGCCATGCCGAGGAACCCGGCCACGAACATGAGCGTGCCCGCGATCCAGCGCGTGGTGAGGACCTGCTGGAAGCCGAGCTGTGCGAACCACGCGTAGTCGGTGTACAGGCTGGCGAAGATGAAGAAGCCGATCACCAGTGCGGCCAGCACGATGATCGTGACCACGATCGGGACCCGCGGCGAACGCCGCCCAGCAGGGCCCGAGGTGGACGAGGTTGTCGTCACTTGATGTGCTCCAGACGTGTCGGACCGGCGGGCCCGGCACGGCGGGCCGTCAGTGCACCGATCCTATTGGTCCGGACCGACAGCGAAACTGTGCGGGGACTCAGGAAGGCGGGCCGCGCCTCCCGACCGGTCAGCCTGGAGGCACGACCCGCGCCGTGCGCGCACGTCGCGACCCCGGGGCGGCCGGCTCAGGAGCCGCAGCGCGCCAGTCCGGCGGTGCTCTTCCCCGACGCGATCGTCTGCAGGTCGGTGACGGCCTGGTCGAGCGTGGCGACCTTGTAGACGTCGAGCCCGTCGGGGACGTGTCCGACGACCTCGTCGCAGTTGTCGGCCGGTGCGAGGAAGACGGTCGCGCCGGCGTCCTTCGCGCCGTAGAGCTTCTGTCGGATGCCGCCGATCGGGCCGACCTCGCCGTCGGCGGTGATCGTGCCGGTCCCCGCCACGTGCTCCCCACCGTTGAGCTCGCCCGGCGTCAGCTCGTCGATGATCCCGAGCGCGAACATCATCCCGGCCGAGGGGCCGCCGACGTCCTGCAGCGCGATCTTCACGTCGAAGGGGAAGTCGTACCGCTCGGTGACGCCGACCCCGAGGAGCGGGGTGCCCTGCTCCTCGCGCGGGGTGACGTCGACCTGGCGGCTCGTGCCGTCCCGCTCGATCGTCACGGTCGCGGGCGACGAGGTGCCGTGCTTCGCGACGGCGGCGCGCAGGGTGCCGGCGTCGACGTTCGTCGTGAGCTGCTCACCGTCGAACGCCGTGATGACGTCGCCCTTCCGGATGGTGCCGTCCGCTGCGGACCCGGGCTGCACGGAGCCGACCTCGAGCCGGGTCGGCAGGTCGTAGCCCTGGTGGATCAGCGCCGCGGCGACCGCCGACTGCTGCGAGGACTGCATGTCCGCGGCGTCCTGCTGGTTCACCTGCTCGGTGGTGGTGCCCTCTGGGTAGATCGCACTCGCCGGGATCACCGCTTCCGAGCGCGAGAACAGCGCACGGATCACGCTCCCCCACGACGGTCGGTTCGTCGGCATCCAGGGGGACGCGCCGAACCGACCGTCGTGGGGGAGCGTGATCC
>CAJYIG010000133.1 GCA_913774725.1 uncultured Curtobacterium sp.
GAACCCACAGGAGCAGCTCGTGGCCTACCCGCTGAACGCGTCCACCGACGGCGTCACCCCGTCGCCGTCCTTCCCCGCCGTCGAGCAGGGGATCCTCGCCTTCTGGAAGGGCGACGACACCTTCCAGGCGTCGATCGACCAGCGCGAGGGCTGCCCCGAGTGGACGTTCTACGACGGCCCGCCCTTCGCCAACGGCCTGCCGCACTACGGTCACCTGCTGACCGGGTACGCCAAGGACGTCTTCCCGCGCTACCAGACCATGCGGGGCAAGCAGGTGCACCGCCGGTTCGGCTGGGACACGCACGGCCTGCCCGCCGAGCTCGAGGCCATGCGCCAGCTCGGCATCACCGAGAAGCACGAGATCGACGACATGGGCGTCGACGTGTTCAACGCCGCCGCCAAGAAGAGCGTGCTGCAGTACACCGACGAGTGGCAGGCCTACGTCACCCGCCAGGCGCGCTGGGTCGACTTCGAGGACGACTACAAGACGCTCGACGTCACCTTCATGGAGAGCGTCCTGTGGGCGTGGAAGCAGCTCTGGGACAAGGGTCTGGCGTACGAGGGCTTCCGGGTCCTGCCGTACTGCTGGAACGACCAGACGCCGCTGTCGAACCACGAGCTCCGCATGGACGACGACGTCTACAAGACGCGTCAGGACCAGTCGGTCACGGTCGCCTTCCCGCTGCAGGGATCGCGCGCTGCGTCGCTCGACCTGACGGGTGTCCGCGCGCTCGCCTGGACGACGACCCCCTGGACCCTGCCGACGAACGCCGCGCTCGCGGTCGGTCCCGAGATCGCCTACGCGGTCGTGCCGGCCGGGCCGGGAGGCGCGGCTGACGGTGGCGCCGCCGGTTCCGCCACCTACCTGCTCGCGTCCGACACCGTGGCCGCCCACGCGAAGGACCTCGGCTACGAGAGCGCGGACGACGCCACCGCCGCCGTGCTCCGCACGGTCGTCGGCGCCGAGCTCGACGGCGTCGAGTACGAGCGGCTGTTCGACTTCCTGGCGGAGGTCGAGGGCTACGAGCACGCGTGGCGGATCCTCGTGGCGGAGTACGTCGAGACGGGTGAGGGCACCGGCATCGTGCACCAGGCCCCGGCGTACGGTGCCGACGACCAGGAGGTCTGCGCGGCCGCCGGCATCCCCGTCGTGCTCTCCCTCGACGAGGGCGGGGTGTTCACCGCGCAGTTCGGCGAGGTCGCCGGCATGCTCTGGTCGGACGCGAACAAGCCGCTCACCAGGGCCGTGCGCGAGCAGGGCCGACTTCTCCGCCAGGCGTCGTACGAGCACAGCTACCCGCACTGCTGGCGCTGCCGCAAGCCGCTCATCTACAAGGCGGTCTCGTCGTGGTTCGTCCGCGTCACCGAGTTCCGCGACCGGATGGGTGCGCTCAACCAGGACATCAACTGGGTGCCGGACAACGTCAAGGACGGCCAGTTCGGCAAGTGGGTCGGGAACGCCATCGACTGGTCGGTGTCCCGCAACCGCTACTTCGGCACCCCGATCCCGGTGTGGGTGTCCGACGACCCGGCCTACCCGCGCCAGGACGT
This sequence comes from uncultured Curtobacterium sp., assembly GCA_913774725.1. Taxonomy (GTDB): domain Bacteria; phylum Actinomycetota; class Actinomycetes; order Actinomycetales; family Microbacteriaceae; genus Curtobacterium; species Curtobacterium subtropicum. The sequence continues at coordinate 1,552 of CAJYIG010000133.1, forward strand.
CTACGGCTCGCTCGAGGAGCTCGAGCGTGACTTCGGCCGCCTGCCGGTGAACGCCGACGGCGAGGTCGACCTGCACCGCCCGTTCATCGACGAGCTGACCCGGCCGAACCCGGACGACCCCACGGGGCAGTCGACCATGCGCCGCATCTCCGACGTGTTCGACGTCTGGTTCGACTCCGGCTCGATGCCGTACGCCCAGGTCCACTACCCCTTCGAGAACCGCGAGTGGTTCGAGGAGCACAGCCCGGCGGACTTCATCGTCGAGTACATCGGGCAGACCCGCGGCTGGTTCTACGTCATGCACGCGCTGTCGACCGCGCTGTTCGACCGCCCGGCCTTCCGGAACGTCATCAGCCACGGCATCGTGCTCGGCTCCGACGGCCAGAAGATGTCGAAGTCGCTCCGCAACTACCCGGACGTCTCCGAGGTGTTCGACCGCGACGGCGCCGACGCGATGCGCTGGTTCCTCATGTCGTCGTCGGTGATCCGCGGCGGCAACCTCGTCGTCACCGAGGAGGGGATCCGCCAGGGCGTCCGCGAGTTCCTGCTGCCGCTCTGGTCGACCTACTACTTCTTCACCCTCTACGCGAACGCATCTGGCGACACCGGCTACCAGGCGTCCCGCAGCACGGCGAGCACCGACGTGCTCGACCGCTACCTGCTCGCGAAGACCCGCGTGCTCGTGGCGGACGTGCAGCAGCACCTCGACGCCCTCGACACCCCGCTCGCGGCGCAGGCCGTCCGCGACTTCGCCGACGTGCTGACGAACTGGTACGTCCGTCGGTCGCGCGACAAGTTCTGGCTCGGCGCGGAGTCCTCGCCGGAGGCCCGCGCAGCGTTCGACACGCTGTACACCGTGCTCGAGACGCTCACCCGCGTCGCCGCACCGCTCGCGCCGCTCGTCACCGAGGAGGTCTGGAAGGGCCTGACCGGCGGGCGCAGCGTGCACCTCGAGGACTTCCCGGACGCCGCCGAGTTCCCCGAGGACGACGCCCTGGTCGCCGCGATGGACCGCGTGCGGGACGTCGCGTCGAAGGGGCTCGCGCTCCGCAAGGCCACCGGCCGTCGTGTCCGCCTGCCGCTCGCCACGCTGACCCTCGTCGTGCCCGACCCGTCGGCGATCGAGCCGTTCGCGGACATCCTCCGCGACGAACTGAACGTCAAGCGGGTCGTGCTCGAGCAGCAGGAGGAGTCCTCGCTCGGCCGCTACGGCATCGAGCGGAAGCTCACGGTCAACGCCCGCGCGGCCGGTCCCCGCATCGGCAAGCAGGTGCAGCAGGTGATCCCCGCCGCCAAGAAGGGCGACTGGGTCGCGACCGAGTCCGGTGTGACCGTCGGCGGCGTGGACCTCGTCGAGGGCGAGTACACGCTCGACCTCACCGTGGCCGACGAATCCGTCGCGGTGGCGTTCCTCGACGGCGGCGGCTTCGCGGTGCTCGACACCGTGACGACCCCCGAGCTCGAGGCCGAGGGTCTGGCGCGCGACGTCGTCCGAGCCGTGCAGCAGGCCCGTCGTGACGCCGACCTCGACGTCAGCGACCGCATCGCGCTGACGCTCCGGGTGTCGGACGACGCCGAGGCAGCGGTCCGCACGCACGAGCAGCTCATCGCGGGGGAGACCCTCGCGACGAGTGTCGAGGTGACCACGACGACGTTCGCTCCCGGCGAGGGCTCGGACGTCGGCGACGGTGCGAAGGTGTCCGTGGAGGTGGCACGCGCATGAGCGACAGCGAGCAGTACGACGACCACGACGGCATCGAGGACCTCGGTCCGCTCGACGACACGGCCGGGGTCCGCATCCCGGTCGGACCGTCCGGCGACCAGGCCCCGACCGAGGCCCTGCCCTACGGCGGGGACGACGACGAGGTCCGCCGGGTCGAGGCGGCGCTGTACGCACGCATCGGCGAGCAGGCACCCGAGCGCCGGCTGACCGCCACGCGCCGCGCGGTCGAGCTCCTCGGCGACCCGCACCTGGCCTACCCGGTCATCCACGTCACCGGGACGAACGGCAAGACCTCGACGGCGCGCATGACGGAGAGCATCGTCCGCGCCCACGGGCTCCGGACCGGCCTGATGACGAGCCCGCACCTGGTGTCCATCCGGGAGCGCATCGTGATCGACGGTGAGCCGATCGCGGCGGACCGCTTCGTCGAGAACTGGGACGACGTCACCCCGATCCTCGAGATGACGGACCAGGAGCTCATCGCGAAGGGCGAGCAGCCGCTGACCTTCTTCGAGGCGCTCACCGTCCTCGCGCTGGCGTGCTTCGCCGAGGCGCCGGTGGACGTCGCCGTCATCGAGGTCGGCATGGGCGGCGAGTGGGACTCCACCAACGTCGTGCAGAGCCAGGTCGCGGTGTTCACCCCGATCGCGATCGACCACGCCAAGCAGCTCGGCAGCACGGTGGCCGAGATCGCCCGCACGAAGTCGGGCATCATCAAGCCGTCCTCGGCGGTCGTGTCGAGCGCGCAGACGCCCGAGGCGCTCGCCGAGCTCGAGCGCGCCGCGGAGCTCACCGAGTCGACGCTCGCGGTCGAGGACACCG
>CAJYIG010000134.1 GCA_913774725.1 uncultured Curtobacterium sp.
CGAACTGGAAGGTCAGGGTCGACGTCGTCGGCCGGACCGCCTGGGTGTACTCACCGTCGGCGTCGACGGTCGCGCTGGCGGTCAGCGTGTAGGTGAGCTCGCGGTCGGCGACGCGGTCGATCGCGCCGCTCCCCTGCAGGACGGTGACGCCGCGCCGCGGGTTCCACTTCTGCGCGAAGCCCTTCGCCAGGAACTCCCGGGCGGTGCCGTAGTCGTCCTGTGCTCCCGTGCCGGCGGCGACGAAGCCGCGCAGGATCGCGGTCTGGTCGGCGCCGGCGACCGGGCGGTCCGGGCGGAGCTCGAAGCCGGAGATCGCCTCGTCCTTCACCGACTGCCCGGTGCGCACGCCGCCGCCGGTGGGGATCGCCGCGCAGGCCGTCAGGGCGACGACGGTGAGGGCCGCGAGCGTCGTCGCGACGAGGGTCCGCAGTCGTGCTCGCATCAGTGGTCCTCCCGCACGGCTCGCGGTCCGTCGTAGGTCTCGTCGAGTTCGGGCAGCGGGATCGCCGAGGTCGCGGTGCCGAGGGACTCGCCGCGCGGGAGGGTCAGCACGAAGGTCGAGCCCTCGCCCGGCCGGGACCAGACGTCGATCCGCCCGCCGTGCAGGTTGGCGTCGCCGAGCGAGATCGCGAGCCCCAGGCCGGTGCCGCCGATGGTGCGCTTGCGGCTGGGGTCGGCACGCCAGAAGCGGTCGAAGACCCGCGCGGCGTCCTCCGGCGGCATGCCGACGCCCTGGTCGCGAACCGCGATCGCGACGGAGCGGGAGTCGCTGTCGACGACGACCTGGACGGGCTTCGCGTCGCCGTGCTCGATCGCGTTGCCGACCAGGTTCCGGAGGATCCGCCGGATGCGCTTCGCGTCGAGCCGCATCGTGGTGTGGCCGCCGGGGGTGACGAGCTGCAGGTCGACGCCGGCGCGCTCGGCGAGCGGGCGGAACTCCTCGACGATGTCGGCGGCGAGCGCGGCGGGCACGACCGGCTCGGTGTCGAGCTGCACGGCCTGGGCGTCGTACCGGGAGATCTCGAGCAGGTCGGCGAGCAGCAGCTCGAAGCGTTCGACCTGAGTGTGCAGGAGCTCGGCGGACCGGCTCACCGACGGCTCGAAGGCGTGCCGGGAGTCGTAGAGCATGTCGCCGGCCAGCCGGATCGTGGTGAGCGGGGTGCGGAGCTCGTGGGAGACGTCGGACACGAAGCGCTGCTGCACGCGCGAGAGCTCGGCGAGCTGGGTGATCTGCCGACTGACGGCGTCGGCCATGTCGTTGAAGCTGCGCGCCAGGATCGCGATGTCGTCGTGGCCACGGACCGGGATGCGTTCGTCGAGCCGTCCGGCCGCGATCTTGCGACTGGTCTCGGCTGCGCCGCGGATGGGCACGACGACGAGCCGCACCACGAGCGAGGTGACGAGCGCGATGAGGACGATGAGGGCGACGCCGCCGACCGAGAGCGTCTGCGACACGAAGTCGAGGGTCTGCTGCGCGTCGGACAGGTCGTAGACGATGTAGAGCTCGTACTGGCCGGCGCTCGGCACCTGGAGCACCGACCCCACCGCCAGACCGGGCTCGCGTCGGCCCCCGTCGTCGAGCTGCACCGGCTGCAGGCTGAGCCGGCCGGTGTCCTTCGCGACCTCGCGCCGGAGGTCGTCGGTGATCACGGCGTCCGGGAAGCCCTGGCTCGCCAGGTTCTGCAGCGTCTGGGGCGTCGACTGCCCCGGCGTCCGCTCGATGGCGATGCTCGTGCCGCCCGGGCTCGTCGTGTTCGACAGGATCGCCTGCTGCGCCTCGCTCTGCAGGGTCTCGAGCTCGGTCTGGTTGTTGTCCTCGGCCGCCGTCGCGGCGTCGAAGATGCCCTGCGCGACGACGGTCGCCCGTGCCGACTCCGACTCGATCTGGTCGCGGCGCTGCGCGTAGACGTTGTTCGAGATGCTGATCATGACGGCGGTCCCGATGACCGCGACTGCCAGGCCGGTCGTCGCGACCGTGATCGCGACGCTCCGGACCATGAGCGACCGGCGCCACAGCCAGGCGACGGCGTACCAGCCGCGACGGACCCACCGGCGGAGCCGACGGCGGAGCCCGGCGGCACGACCCGATGGCCGGCGCCGGCCGGACGGCGCCTGCGCCCACGAGGACTGCGCAGACGAGGACTGCGCAGACGAACCCTGCGCTGACGAACCCTGCGCTGACGGGCCCCTGGTCGCGGCCGGGTCGAGCCCGGTCGCCGCCACGTCCGGCCCGGTGGCGTCCGGGTCCGACGACACCGACGGCACGGTGCTCAGGCCCCTCCGGCCCGGTAGCCGACACCGCGCACGGTCGTGACGATCTTCGGGTTGTCCGGGTCGTGCTCGATCTTGGCGCGGAGCCGCTGCACGTGCACGTTCACGAGCCGGGTGTCCGCCTTGTAGTGGTAGCCCCAGACCTGGTCGAGCAGCATCTCCCGCGTGAACACCTGGTTCGGCTTCTCGGCGAGCGCGCGGAGCAGGTCGAACTCGAGCGGCGTGAGTGCGATCACGGTGTCACCGCGACGGACCTCGTGCGCGGCGACGTCGACGGTCAGGTCGCCCGCGTGCAGCACCGAGGCGTCGCCGGCCGTCGGGCGGAGCCGCGTCTTGATGCGCGCGACGAGCTCCTTCGGGTTGAAGGGCTTCACGACGTAGTCGTCAGCACCGTTCTCGAGGCCGGCGACGACGTCGGCGGTGTCGCCCTTCGCCGTCAGCATGATGATCGGGGTGCCGCTGTCCGCGCGGATCCGCTTGCAGACCTCGATGCCGTCGATCCCGGGGAGCATCACGTCGAGCAGCACGAGGTCGGGCTTCGTGCTGTGGAACGTCTCGACGGCGTCGTTGCCGTCGGCGCTGAACTCCGGCTCGTAGCCCTCGGAACGGAGGACGATGCCGATCATCTCGGCGAGGGCCTGGTCGTCGTCGACGACGAGGATGCGCGGTGTCATGTGCGTGGACTCCGTGTGGCGGGCGGGAGGTGCCGGACCGGCACCCACTGGTCACGATAGCCGAGCACCCGTCGAGCAGGGTCCGTGCGCCATGATGGGGGTGGTCGCGCGTTCCGCTGCGCGGCCCGAGCACGTTCGAGGGGGCGGCGATGGCCGACTGGCAGGTTCCGGGTTCCGGCGGGGGCGACGACCGGACGGGAGGCCCGTCCCACCCCACGGGGCCGCCGTCGCCCGGTGGGTGGCCGGGGCAGCAGCCGTGGCCGGGTGCGCAGACCGGCCCGGGTCCGCAGGCCGGTCCCGGCCCGCAGGCCGGTCCGGGTCGGCAGGGCTGGTCGCAGCAGGCGTGGCAGCAGCCCGGTCCGGGGCGTCCCGGGGCCGGTCCGCAGCGTCCGGTGGTGCCGCTCCGACCGCTCGG
>CAJYIG010000135.1 GCA_913774725.1 uncultured Curtobacterium sp.
CTCGTGAAGGGCTACCTCGACTACGTCGTCACGCAGGACGCGCAGGAGGCCGCCGCGAAGGAGGCCAAGTCGGCCGCCCTCTCCTCCGACCTGTCGGAGAAGGCCGCGAAGGCAGTCGCCTCCATCAAGTAAGGCCCGCTGAGCACCCGGACGCCGGTCCCACCCATCCTGACCGGCGTCCGGGTTCTCGCCCGTCCAGCCCGGACGCAGCACCAGCAGCACCGGCCCGACCGGACGCAGCACCGGCCCGACCGGACGCAGCACCAGCACCACCGGCCCGACCGGACGCAGCACCAGCACCACCCCCGTCGCCTCCCCCGGCCGCTCCTCCACGGAGCCCGGCCTCCCCTCCGACAGGAGTCCCATGACGACCGCACCGGCCCAGCCAGGGGCCACCGTCTCCCCCACCAAGCCGAAGGCCGTCGTCCGCGTCGGTGACCGGGTGTTCTCGACCGCCTCGGTGGTCGCCGGCAGCCTGATCCTCTTCGTGCTCGTGCTCGTCGCCGCCTTCTTGGTCTGGCAGAGCATCCCCGCCTTCACGGCGAAGGTCGGCGAGCTGCCGAACAACGCTACGAGCTTCTGGGACTACGTCGGTCCGCTCGTCTTCGGCACCGTCTACTCGGCCCTCATCGCGCTGGTCATCGCCGTGCCGCTCTCGCTCGGCATCGCGCTCTTCATCTCGCACTACGCACCGCGCCGCATCGCGCCGGTGCTCGGGTACGTCATCGACCTGCTGGCCGCGGTGCCGTCGGTCGTCTACGGCCTCTGGGGCATCGTGGTCCTCGCCCCGCTCCTCAAGCCGTTCTACGGCTTCCTCAACGAGTACCTCGGCTGGTTCCCGCTGTTCTCCGGCCAGGTGTCCGGCACCGGCCGCACGATCCTGACGGCGTCGATCGTCCTCGCGGTGATGGCGATCCCGATCATGACCGCGGTCATGCGTGAGATCTTCCTGCAGGCCCCGACCCTCAACGAGGAGGCCGCGCTCGCCCTCGGTGCGACGCGCTGGGAGATGATCCGCCTGTCGGTCCTGCCGTTCGCGAAGTCCGGCATCGTCTCGGCGATCATGCTCGGTCTCGGCCGTGCGCTGGGCGAGACGATGGCGATCGCCCTCGTGCTGTCCGTCTCGACGAACGTCACCTTCCAGATGCTGACGTCGCTGAACCCCTCGACGATCGCGGCGAACATCGCCCTGCAGTTCGCCGAGGCGTCGGGCACGGCCCTGAACGCGCTGGTCGCGTCGGGTCTGATCCTCTTCGTCATCACCCTGGTCATCAACATGCTGGCGCGCTACATCGTGCGCAAGCGGGTCTCCTGAGAGGTCACGCCCGATGTCCCTCGCCCTCCGTCAGACCGGCACCGCCGGCAACGTCTACGCCAACGGCAAGCTGCACAAGTCCGTGCCGTGGCTCCTGCTCATCGGCTCCTGGGTCGCCCTGATCGCGGTCTTCGCCCTGCTGAACGCGGGCGGCGCGGTGAAGGACTTCAACGTCGTCGCCGCCCTGTTCCTCGGCACCGTCCTGTTCGACGTCCTCATCGTCGTCGTGTCACGCATCGTCGAGGGCGGGCGCAAGGCGGTCGACCGGCTGATCACCTCGCTGGTGGTCACGGCGTTCGTCATCGCGGTGCTGCCGCTGGTGTCGCTGCTCTGGACCGTCCTGGCCGACGGCCTCGCCCGCTTCGACGCCCAGTACTTCAACTCCTCGATGCGCGGCGTCATCTCCGACGGCGGCGGCGCACTGCACGCCCTGATCGGCACGCTCGAGATCACGCTGTTCGCCGCGCTCATCTCGGTGCCGATCGGCCTGCTCACCTCGATCTACCTGGTCGAGTACGGCAAGGGCGCCCTGGCGAAGGGCATCACGTTCTTCGTGGACGTCATGACGGGCATCCCGTCGATCGTCGCCGGTCTCTTCGCCTACTCGCTGTTCGCGCTGTTCCTCGGCCCGGGCGCCCGCTTCGGCCTCGTCGGCTCGATCGCGCTGAGCGTGCTGATGATCCCCGTCGTCGTCCGCTCGACCGAGGAGGTCCTGAAGATCGTCCCGATGGAGCTCCGCGAGGCTTCGTACGCCCTGGGCGTGCCGAAGTACCTGACGATCCTCAAGGTGGTGCTGCCGACGAGCCTCGCGGGCATCACGACGGGCGTCATGCTGTCGATCGCCCGCGTCATCGGTGAGACCGCGCCGCTGCTGGTCACGGCCGGCTTCACCGCGAGCATGAACTACGACCTGTTCAAGAACCCGATGATGACGCTGCCGGTGTTCGCGTACACGCAGTACTCGCAGCAGGGCGCCAACCCGGTGCCGTTCGTCGACCGGGCCTGGACCGCGGCGCTCGTGCTCATCCTCATCGTGATGCTGCTCAACCTGCTCGCCCGCTTCATCACCCGACTCTTCGCCCCCAAGCTCCCCCGCTAGCGCCGAGCGCCAGCGAAGCGGCAACTCCACCCACCCCGAAGGAAACCACGTGTCCAAGCGCATCGAGGTCGACGGCCTCAACGTCTACTACTCGAAGTTCAAGGCCGTCGAGGGCGTCGACATGACGATCGAGCCCCGCACCGTCACCGCCTTCATCGGCCCGTCGGGCTGCGGCAAGTCCACCTTCCTCCGCACGCTCAACCGCATGCACGAGGTCATCCCCGGTGCGTACGTCGAGGGCTCCGTCAAGATCGACGGCGACGACCTGTACGGCCAGGGCGTCGATCCGGTGCTCGTCCGTCGCCAGGTCGGCATGGTCTTCCAGCGCCCGAACCCGTTCCCGACGATGTCGATCCGCGACAACGTGCTCGCGGGCGTGAAGCTCAACAACAAGCGCGTCTCGAAGTCGGAGAGCGACGACATCGTCGAGCGCTCCCTGCAGGGCGCGAACCTGTGGAACGAGGTCAAGGACCGCCTCGAGAAGCCCGGCATGGGGCTCTCCGGTGGGCAGCAGCAGCGTCTGTGCATCGCCCGCGCGATCGCGGTGCAGCCGGACGTCCTGCTCATGGACGAGCCGTGCTCGGCCCTCGACCCGATCTCGACGCTCGCGATCGAGGACCTCATCGAGGAGCTCAAGAAGGACTTCACGATCGTGATCGTCACGCACAACATGCAGCAGGCGTCGCGCGTCAGCGACAAGACCGCGTTCTTCAACATCGCGGGCACCGGTGCGCCGGGCAAGCTCATCGAGTTCGACGACACCGCGACGATCTTCTCGAACCCGTCCGTGCAGGCGACCGAGGACTACGTCTCGGGTCGCTTCGGGTGATCGGCGCCCGGTCCGTCTCCTGACGGTCGGCCTGGAGGCCCGGTGCACGTCCGCCACGGACGGCACCGGGCCTCCCGTCGTCGCGGGCGCGGTGCGCGACGCAGAACGGCGGGCAGCGGATGATCCGCTGCCCGCCGTTCGCGTGGTCGCTACGCCTGGGTCGTGGGGACGGCCATGAGCGGCGTCGAGGTCGGCTGGTCGGACCCGCCCTCGGGCTCGACCGTCATGCCGATCGCGTCGCCGGGGGTCAGGTCGCCCTCGAGGACCGCCGTGTGCACGCCGTTCCGGGCACCGTCGACGAGGCCGGCCGGCATCACCTTCGTGCCCTCGGAGCCGATGTACCAGAGCTCGTAGGTCTTGCCCGCCGGAGCCTGCTCGACGCCGTCGAGGATGACCGCGGACTTGCCGACGTCGTGCGACCAGACCACCGTCGCCGAGCCGCCACCGGGGACCTTCGCGGTCGTGCGTTGGAAGTCGGACGCTGCGTAGATCGAGTCGAGCGTGCCCGAGGCCTGCGTGGTGCCCGTGCCGGAGCCGTCGGACTGGCCGAAGCCCGTGCCCACGCCGAGTCCGACGCCGAGGAACACCACCGCGACCGCTGCCGCGGCGGTCAGGGCGGCCGCCGGACGCTGGAACCAGCGACGGCGGGCCCTCGCCGATGCCGCGCCCGCTCCGTCCGCAGCGGCGGGAGCCGTCCCGAACGCCACGACGTTCGCGGTGTCGGCCACCTGCGCGGGGGCGGGAGCCGCACCGACGACGGGGGCGGGCGACGGGGTGGACGCGAGCGGGGCCTCCAGGCCGACGACCGGAGCCGCGGCGTCCGAGGGAGCCGCCTGCGGGGTCCGGGCGATCTGCGCCATCAGCGAGGCCTTGAGCGACGCGGGCGGCTCGATCGGTTCGACGGCGTACGCGAGCTGCAGGGCGGTCTCGCGGAGCGAGTCCGCCTCCGCCTGCAGCTCCGGCGAGGTCGTCAGGGCGTGCTCGAGGAGCGCGCGCTCGTCGTCCGACAGGGCGTCCAGGGCGTGCGACCCGGTGAGCAGGGCAGGGTCGTCGTGCCGTTCGGTCATGACGTCACCCCCATCTCGTCTCGGAGTCGGATCATCCCGTCACGCAGACGGGTCTTGACGGTGCCGATCGGGACACCGAGCCGTTCGGCCATCTCGCTGTGCGAGTAGCCGCCGTAGTACGCGAGCTGCACCGCCTGCCGTTGGAACTCGGTGAGCTTGCCGAGTGCCCGGCTGACCCGTTCGTGCTCGATCCGGATCTCGACCGACTCGGAGACCTGGTCGAAACCGGACTCCAGGTCGCGGATGCCGATCTTGGTGTCCCGGTCGTGCGACGCCTGCGACGCGCGGACCCGGTCGACCGCGCGACGGTGGGCCATGGTGAGCACCCAGCTGGCGGCGGTGCCGCGTGCACGGTCGAAGCGGGTGGCCTGCTGCCAGACCTCGAGGAAGACCTCCTGCGCGACCTCCTCGGACTGGGCGCGGTCCTTCAGGAGGCGCGTCACCAGACCGAGTACACGGCCGGACAGGGCGTCGTAGAGGTCGGAGAAGGCTGCCTGGTCGCCGTCGGCGACGCGGGCGAGCAGATCGTCGGGCGACACGGGGGTGGGCTCGGTGGAGCTCCAGGCCTCGGTGTCGTGTTCCACGAGCGCAAGCATTGCAGGTTTCCCTCCTCTCGGTGGCATTGCGTCCGACATGTGCAATCACTTCGCAGGTCGGGGTCGGTTCGGATCCTCGCGGCGGTGGAGTCAGGGCGAGGGCCGCACGGCCCGCAGGGAATTGACCGGCGGGTACCGGACCGGGTCGAGCGGGCCCTCGCTGTGACGTCCGCGAGGAGCGTCACACCCTCTGTTCGGCACCGTCGCCCGAGCGGATTGGGCGGAGCCGCGTCGTCCTCGTGTCCGGGGCACGCCCGGCCGCGCATCGTGTCCACCGAGAGTGAACACGGCGACGCGCACAGCACGTGTCTCGTAGAATTGATCTCGCCGGGCCGCAGCAAGCCCCGGGCTCCAAAATTCGCCGCTTCGAGCGGCCTCGCGCCGAGAGGCGCTTCTGCGGCCCGGTCTTCGCATGTCCGGGGGCGGTCACGCCGTGCGCTCGCCTGTGATCGTCGCGGTCGTCGCGGTCGCAGTGGTCGTCGCGGTCGTCGTCGCGGTCGCAGTGGTCGTGCCCGGTCTGGAGGCGCGGCGTCGCTCCGCCCCGCCTCGCACTCAGTCCAGGCTGTCGCGACGCCAGAGCGCCGCCGCCTCCGTCAGGTCGGCCGCCAGCTCCGTCAGCCGCAGCGCTCGACGGGTCAGCTCGGTCGCGCGCTCCCCCGCCGTCAGGTCCGCGTCGTCCGCCACCGAGGTCGCACCCGCGGCGGTCAGTCGGCAGAACGCCGCCCCGCGGTCGAGCGCCACCGCGAGGTCACCCGTGTACAGCCCGTGCAGGATGCTGTCCGCCAGGGTCAGGACCTCCGCTGGACCCGTCGGCTGTTCGGCGCCCGCGACGGCCTCGTCGATGGTGCCGATCTGCGCCGTGCCCCGCTCGAAGAAGTACGCGATCTCGTCCGGGTTCTGCCGGATCACGACCCGCACGAGGTAGATCCGCCACAGCGCGCCGGGGAGCGTGTGCGCGCCGACGCGTGCCCACAGCTCGGCGATCGCGTCGATGCCGTGCACGTCCGTGTAGGTCACGAGCCGCTCGACCACCGCCGGGTCCGGGTCCTGCCGGACGCGGTGCAGCAACGCGTTCGCCGTCTCGTGCGCGACACGGTTCACCAGGGCCGGGTCGTCGCCGCCCTGGATCGCGGCGAACTCCTGGTCGGTGAAGTGGACGGGACGGTGGTGATCGCGAGGCACCCGGCGAGTGTAGGCGCGGCCGCCGACGTGCACGTCCCCCGTTCGCCACGAACGCAACCGGGCCCTCGCGGGTACCGTGCTCCGGCAGGGAGGCACTCCTCCCGGACGTTGAGAAGAGGAGACTCCATGAACGCCCTGCTCGTCATCCTGGCCGTGATCGCGGTCATCCTGCTGTTCGTCGGTGGCTTCACCGCGAGCCTGAAGTTCCTGCTGTGGGTCGGCATCGTGCTGCTCGTCATCGCGGTGATCA
>CAJYIG010000136.1 GCA_913774725.1 uncultured Curtobacterium sp.
GCACCGCCCGGGCGGTCACGGTCTTGCCGGAGCCGGACGCCCCGACGAGGGCGACGCACTCGCCGGCGTCGACGTGCAGGTCCACGTCGTGCACCACCGACGAGCCGTCGATCGACACCGAGAGCCCCCGGACGTCGAGCACGCGGGTCCCCGTGGCGAGCACGGGCCCGGGCGGCGTCGGGACGTCGCCGGATGCCCCGTCCGCGCGCGTCACCGTGCGGCCCCCGTCCGACGCAGGGCGCGGCCGAGCACCGTCACGGCGGTCGCCAGCACGACGATCGCGAGACCGGGGAAGGTGCTCATCCACGGCGCGGTCAGCAGGTAGGTCCGGCCGTCCGCGAGCATCGCGCCCCACTCCGGTGCGGGCGGCGGGGTCCCGACGCCCAGGTAGCTGAGCGCGGACGCCCACACGATCGCCTGACCGACCCCGAGCGTGGCGACCGCGACGACGGGCCAGAGTGCCGCGGGCAGCACGTGGCGGACCAGGATCCGACCGGGGGAGCGGCCCTGCAGCACGGCGGTCTCGACGACCTGCGACGACCGCGCGCTCCGGACCAGGCCGCGGACGATCCGGGCGTACCCGGGCGCCGTCGCGAAGCCCACCGCCAGGGTCGCGGGCACCGGTCCGGGCCCGGTCACCGCGATGACGACGAGCGCGACGAGCAGCAGCGGCAGCGCGAACGCCACCTCGGTGACCCGCCCGACGACCGCGTCGACGAGCCGACCACCGAGACCGGCGAGCGTGCCGAGCAGGACTCCGCTGAGGCCGCCGACGAGCGTCGCCGCGATCCCGACCACGAGCGAGGCCCGGGTCCCGGCGACCACGCGCGCGAGCACGTCGCGCCCGGACTCGTCGGTCCCGAACGGGTGCGCCGCTCCGGGCGGCGTCAGCGCGTCGGTCGGGTGCACCGCGAGGGGGTCGCCGCCGCCGAGCAGCGCCGGCCACACCGCAGCCACGACCGCCACCGCGACGACGTCGGTCGCGGGTGCGCGGGTCCACCGCCTGCTCGACGAGGTCCGCGACCGCGAGCACGACGACGTAGGCCGCGGCGGACACCAGCGCGATCCCGGCGACGAGCGGCATGTCCCGCTGGGTGACCGCGGTGACCAGGGCGCGACCGATCCCGGGCAGCGCGAAGACCGACTCGACGACCACGGCGCCGGACACCAGCGACCCGAAGGCCCAGGCGGACAGGGCGATGCCGGGGAGCGCGGCGTGCCGGAGCAGGTGCCGCCCGAACAGCCCGACCCGGGACTCGCCACGACCGCGCGCCGCCAGGGCGAACGCGGAGCGCTGGGCGTCGACCACGCCGTCGCGGACCGTCTCGGCGAGGTACCCGGCGACCGGCACGGCGACCGTGAGCACGGGCAGGACCCAGCCGCCCAGGCTGCCGTCCGACACCGCCGGCACCCACCCGAGCGCACTCGCGAAGACCACGATGAGCACGCTGCCGAGCCAGAAGTGCGGCACGACGCTCGCGGTGACGGTGATCGCTCCCGTGAGCGCCGCGGCGATCCGACCCCGCTGCGTCGACCACCACGCGGCGCCGATCGCCAGGACCCAGGCGACGACGAGCCCGGCGACGGCGAGCGTCAGCGTCACCGGGACCTGCTGCGCGAGGAGCTCGGACACCGGCGTGCGGAACGCGTACGAGTCGCCGAGGTGCCCGGTCGCCAGGCGGCCGAGGAACACCGCGTACTGCGCGAGCACCGGCTGGTCGAGCCCGTACTCTCGACGGACCGACTCGACGGCCTCGGCCGAGGCCTGCGACCCGGGGCCGCCGAGGATCGCCAGCGCCGGGTCCCCGGGGATCAGCCGGATCGCGACGAAGACGATCGTGGCGACCGCCCACAGCACCCCGACGCCGCCGGCGAGCCGCCGGAGTCCCCACAGGGCCCAGCCCGACCACCCGCGACGGGTGCCGATCCGTGGCGGGGGTGGAGCGGGCCTCCCGGCCGGGTCGCCCGTCAGCGCGCGACCCACGCGGTGCCGAACCACGGGGTGGAGACCGACGTGGTCTCGATGCCGTGGACCGACGAGCGGTACAGGAAGTGGTTCTGCTGGTCGTACAGCGGCAGGACGGTGCCGCTGGCCAGGATCCGCTGCTGCGCCTGCCGGTACAGGTCACGGCGCTCGTCGGCGTCGGACGTGCGCGCCGCGCGCTCGACCAGCTCGTCGACCGTCGGGTCGTCCAGCTGCGCGAGGTTCGCGAAGTAGCCGGAGGGGGCGGGCTCGATGCTCGCGCTGTCGTAGAGGATGCGGAGGACGTCCGGGCCGACCTTCGTGTACGGCGCGCTCACGACGTCGTACTCGTTCGCGGCGAGCGCGGCGTACCAGCTCGACAGGTCGAGCTCCTCGAGCCGGACGTCGAACCCGACGGCCTTCTCGGAGGCCTGGACCTGCTGGAACAGGCTGCGCTCCGCGGGCACCGACTGGTTCGTCGACACCGGGAAGGTGACCGTGAGCCGCTGGCCGTCCTTCTCGCGGACCCCGTCGCTGCCGACCTTCCAGCCGGCCTCGTCGAGCAGCCGCTTCGCCGTCGACGGGGAGTACTCGAAGAGCGCGGGGTCGGAGTACCCGTCCGGCTCGACGCTCGAGAGCACCGAGTACGAGCGCTTCGCGGTGCCGAGGAACAGGCTCTGCAGCCCCGGGTCGATCTCGGCGCCGGCGATGAACGCCTTGCGGACGGCCTCGTCGCGGAAGACCCCGTGCCCGGAGTTCAGCTCGAGGCGGTTCGAGGCACCCGGCCGCGGGGCGTCGAGGTCGCGGATCGCGCCGTTCGACGACGCGCTCTTCAGCTGGTCGGGCTGGGCGTTGTCGATGACGTCGACCTGACCGGCCTGCAACGCCGCGTAGCGCGAGGTGGAGTCGGGCAGGAAGCGCCACGTGATGCCGTCGAGGCGGGGTCCCGTCGAGCCGGAGAGCGGCGTGTACGACTTGTTTTTCGCCAGCGTGATGCGGTCGCCCCGCTGCCACTCGGTGACGGTGAACGGGCCGGTACCGACGGGCGAGGCGCAGTTCGTCGCCTGCGGGCGCTGCAGGGCCTTCGGCGACTCCATGCCGACCCAGGGCTGCGAGAACGACTCGAGCAGTGCGCTGTCCGGACGGCTCAGCGTCAGCGTGACCGTGTGGTCGTCGGTCGCCGTGGCCTTCGTGATCGACTGCAGGGCGAGGTACCCCGTGCTCGACGCCGTCGTCGGGTCCTGCACGTGCTCGATGTTCGCCACCACGGCGTCCGCGTCGAACGGGGTGCCGTCGGAGAACCGCACGTCCGTGCGCAGGTCGAGCGTCAGCGTCGTGCCGTCGTCGCTCGTCGTCCACTTCGTGGCGAGCGCCGGTGTCGGTTGCCCGTTCCGGTCGAGGCCGGTGAGCATCTCGATGTACTGCGTCGACAGCAGGGCCTGCGGGTAGTTGCCGCCGACGTGCGGGTCGAGGCAGGTCGGCTCGGCGTCGCCGGAGGCGTAGGTGAGCGTGCCGCCGTTGACGGGCGTGCGCGCGTCCGTGGCGGTGCCGCCGCCGGTGCAGGCGGTCAGGGCCAGCAGGACCGCGGTGGCACCCGCGGCGGTGAGGAGGGCGCGGGCGCGTGTTTTCTGTACTCGGTCCAAGATCATGGCTGAACGAGTCTAGCGGTTTACTGAGCGGATGGACGAGACGATGCGCCGCGGAGGCCGCCCCCGTCGATCGAGCGCCGAGGTCCTCGCCGACGCCGCCGCCGAGCTGTTCCTCGAGCAGGGCTACGCGCGCACGACCGTCGACCAGATCGCCGCACGGGCCGGGGTGAGCCGGGCGACGTTCTTCAACTACTTCGGGGCGAAGTCCGACGTGCTCTGGCTGGAGCTCGACGCCGCGGTCGCCGACCTGCCGGCGTTCCTCGCCGCATCGACGGAGTCCTCGCCGGTCCGCGCCGTCGAGGAGGCCCTGGTCGCTGCCGCTCGGGCGCACGACCCGGAGCGGGTGCCGTGGGCGATCGCGCAGGCCGAGGTGATGGACATCGGCACCGAGCTCGTCGCCAGTGTGGCGGCCCGGGTGATGGCGCAGCACGGCGCGGTCTCGGCGTTCGTGGGGTCGCGGACCGGGGAGCACCCGACGTCGCTCTGGCCGCAGACCGTGTCCGGGGCGATGCTCGGTGCGGCGGCGGCGGCGTTCGGCGTCTGGGTCGCCGATGGTGTCGCCCGGCGCTCGTTGGTCGAGTACGTCGGCGCGGCGCTGACGCCCGTGGCCGCAGGCCTCGACGCGCGCTGAGCGGGGTCCGCGCTGCCGCTACTCCGTCCGGAGGGTGCCCGCGCCGCCGGCCGCGACGTCCTCGACCGTGCCGTCCCGGACGGTCGCCGGCACCTCGCCGTCACCACGGGCGACGAGCGACGCGTCGCCCGGGATGCTCAGCGTGAGCACGGCCTCCTCGATGTACTGGCTCTCCTCGAGCGAGGCCTCGACCCGGCGGAGCCGCACCGCGACGTGGTCCTCGAGCTCGTTGCCGATGAGGTCGACGGCGGCCACGAGGAACACCCGCGACGGCCCGACGAACTCGAGGTGCAGGTAGGTCACGCGGTCGACCTCGTCGCGACGGAGCAGCTCGGTCAGCACGGCGTCCTCGAGCTCGGGCGACGTCGCCTCGCCGACCAGGAACCGGCGGTTGCGCTCGATGAGCACGATCGCGACGATCCCGAGCAGGAGGCCGACCGCGATGGACCCGATCGCGTCGAACACGGCGAGGCCGGTCAGCTGGTGCAGGAGCACGCCGAGGAACGCGATCACGAGCCCGATCAGCGCGGCGGCGTCCTCGGCGAAGACCGCCCGGAGCGTGGGGTTCGACGACTGCAGCACGTGCCGGAGCACCGGGACGCGGCGCTTCGTGGCGGCGCCGTGCGCCTGGCGGTAGGCCTGCAGGAAGCTCGTGCCCTCGAGCAGGAACGCGATGCCTAGCACGACGTAGTTGAGCACGACGTCCTCGGCGGGACCGGTCGCGCCGAGCTCGGTGATGCCGTGCCAGATCGACACGACGGCGCCCGCGGTGAAGAGCCCGAACGCGGCGAACATCGACCAGATGT
>CAJYIG010000137.1 GCA_913774725.1 uncultured Curtobacterium sp.
CATCTCGTCGCGGGGCACGACCTTGATGCGCTCACGGCCCTCCGCGGCGCCGAGGGCCTGCTCGTGCTCGTCCAGCGCGTGCCAGCCGTCGAGGTCCGTGTACTCCACCCCGCGCTCGCGGAGCAGCGCCGGGACCGCCTCGGGCGACGGGTCGGCCGGGGTCCACCACGACGCCTGGTCGTTCACGATGTGCTGGACGGTCTCCATCGCGTCGGACTTCGTGTGCCCGATCAGGCCGACCGGCCCGCGCTTGATCCAGCCCGTGGCGTAGACGCCGGGGACGGGCGAGCCGTCCTCGTCGAGCACCTGGCCCTCGCGGTTCGGGATCACGCCGGTCGTCTCGTCGAAGGGCACGCCGGGCAGCGGGGAGCCGAAGTAGCCGACCGCGCGGTACACGGCCTGCACCGGCAGCTCGCGGATCTCCCCCGTGCCCTCGACGCCGCCCTCGCCGTTCGGCCGGGTGCGCTCGTAGCGCAGCGCCGTGACGCGGCCGTCCTCGCCGACGATCTCGACGGGCTTCGCCCAGAAGTGCAGGTGGAGCCGCCGGCTGGCCTGCCCGACCTCGCGCGTGCGCCACTGCTCCAGCACGCGGTTCATCACCATGACCTGCTTGTTGGTCTGGATCGCGGTCAGCGACGCCTCGTCGTGGTCGAAGTCCTCGTCGTACACGACCATGTCGACGTCGCGGAGTTCGCCGAGCTCGCGGAGCTCCAGCGGTGTGAACTTCACCTGCGCCGGGCCGCGTCGGCCGAACACGTGCACGTCGGTGACCGGGGAGTCCTTGAGCCCCTCGTACACGTTCGCCGGGATCTCGGTCGGCAGCAGGTCGTCCGCGTGCTTCGCGAGGATGCGCGACACGTCGAGCGCGACGTTGCCGTTGCCGATCACCGCGACGCTCGACGCCGTCAGCGGCCAGGTGCGCGGCACGTCAGGGTGGCCGTCGAACCAGCTGACGAAGTCGGCCGCGCCGTAGGAGCCGTCGAGGTCGGTGCCGGGGACGTCGAGCTCGGCGTCCTTGATCGCACCGGTCGAGAAGAGCACCGCGTGGTAGTGCTGCTTGAGGTCGTCCAACGTGATGTCACTGCCGAACCGCACGTTGCCGAACAGCCGGACGACACCGCGGTCGAGCACGTCGCGCAGTGCGTTCACGATGCCCTTGATGCGCGGGTGGTCCGGGGCCACGCCGTAGCGGACCAGCCCGTACGGTGCGGGCAGCTGCTCGAAGAGGTCGATCGACACGTCGGTGCCGTGCGCCTCGCGCAGCAGGATGTCCGCGGCGTAGATGCCGGCGGGACCGGCGCCGACGACGGCGATTCGGAGGGTGGGCACTGATGTCTCCAGTTCGTTCGGTCGGGACGCTCCCGGGCGGCGGCGCGCCTCCCGGTTCAGCGGCTGCGTTCGACGACGGACTCGGCGAACCGCGTCAGTGCGCGCTTCACGGTGCCGTCGGGCAGCGGTTCGAGGGCTGCGACCGCCTCCTCCGCCCAGCGGACGGCGACGGCGCGGGTGGCGTTGGTCGCCTCGTGCTCGCGGAGCGCGGCGACGGCCGACTGGTAGGGCGCGGAGTCGACGGCGTCGTCGGGAGCGTCCTTGACGTCGTGCTCGATGCGGGCGAGCAGCGCGGCCGCACCGTCGTCACCGGCGGCGAGACGCCGGAGCTGCAGCAGGGGCAGCGTGTCGACGCCGGCGCGCAGGTCGTTGCCGGCGATCTTGCCGGTGCGGTCCTTCGCGGGGGCGAGGTCGATGACGTCGTCCACGAGCTGGAAGGCCACGCCCACCTTCTCGCCGAAGGTGCCGACGGCGTCGAGGTAGGCACGATCCGCGCCGGAGAACATCACGCCCGCGCGGGCGGCGGTGGCGATCAGCGACCCGGTCTTGTCGCTGAGCACCTGGATGTAGTGCTCGACGGGGTCGTCGTCGGGCTGCGGTCCGGTCGTCTCGTGCAGCTGTCCCATGCAGAGCCGCTGGAAGGTCTCCGCCTGCATGCGGATGCCCTCGGTGCCGAGGTCGGCGGTGATCAGGCTCGCCCGCGCGAAGAGCAGGTCACCCGTCAGGATCGCGACGTTGTTGCCGTAGGTCACGTGCGCGGCGGGCACCCCGCGGCGGACCGGCGCCTCGTCCATGACGTCGTCGTGGTACAGCGACGCCAGGTGCGTGGTCTCGATGCTCACCGCGGCCTTCACCACGGCGTCCGTCACGCCGTTGCCCAGCTGCGCGATGAGCAGGGTGAGGGTCGGCCGGATGCGCTTGCCGCCCGCCGAGAGCAGGTAGCGACTCGTGGTGTCGGCGAGGGTGTCGGTCGAGTGCATCGCCTCCTCGAGCCCCGCCTCGACGAGCTCGAGCCCGTCGTCGACGGCGCTGATGAAGCGCCGCTCGGACGGGGTCGCGAACAACCGCTCGCCGATGCCCAGCGAGGCGCGGAGGCTCGGTGCGCGACGTGCGACCGGGACGCTCGGGTTCAAGTGCTGCTCCGTGTTCGGGGTCAGGTGACCGGTCAGGCGTCGCCGGGTTCGACGCTCGGCTGCTCGCCGGTGTGCTGGTGCTCGCGACGTGCCTTCGCCCGACGGGCGACGGACTCGCGGACCTCGCCCGCGACCGGCTTGCGGCCGCGGTGCAGCGCGACGATGCCGGCGGTGAGGTTGCGGTGCGCGACCATCGTGAAACCGACGCCGCGGAGCCACTGGCTGAGGACCTGCTGGTCCGGCCACGCCTCGATCGACTCGGCCAGGTAGCGGTAGGCCGCGGGGTTGCTGCTCGACAGCCGCGCGATGCCCGGGAGCACGCGCTTGAGGTACGCACCGTACCCGAAG
>CAJYIG010000138.1 GCA_913774725.1 uncultured Curtobacterium sp.
GTTCAACTTCGACCTGCTCGAGGCCGACTTCGACGCCGGACAGTTCCGGACCATCATCGAGTTCAACCTCGGACTCGCCGAGGAGTCCGGCTCGTCGACCACGTGGGTGTTCTCCAACCACGACGTCGTCCGGCACGCCACCCGCTACGCGCTCCCCGCCCGCGACGGCGACGAGCAGAAGCAGGGCGCGGCGTGGCTGCTCGCCGGCGGGGACCAGGCCGCGCTCGACCGTGCGCTCGGCCTCCGACGCGCCCGGGCCGCGACGCTCCTCGAGCTCGCCCTGCCGGGCTCGGCGTACCTGTACCAGGGCGAGGAGCTCGGCCTGCACGAGGTCGGCGACATCGAGGACGCGGACCGCCAGGACCCGGCGTTCTTCCGGAACCCCGGGATCGACGTCGGCCGTGACGGCTGCCGCGTCCCGATCCCGTGGACGAGGACCGGCGAGAGCTTCGGGTTCGGCGAGGGCGGCTCGCACCTGCCGCAGCCGGCGTGGTTCGCCGACTCCTCGGTCGAGGCCGAGGACGCCGACCCCGACTCGACGCTGAACCTCTACCGGAAGGCCCTGGGCCTCCGCGGTCAGCTGCAGACCGAGGAGCACCTCGAGTGGCTCGAGACGGGTCGCGACGACGTGCTCGCGTTCCGTCGTCCGAACGGCTGGACGAGCGTCACGGTGTTCGGCGACGAGCCGTACGCACTCCCCGCCGGCGAGCTGCTGCTCGCCTCCGCGCCGGTGGCAGACGGCGCACTGTCGGGTGTGGGGACCGCCTGGTTGCGTTCCTGACGGACCACGTGGCGGTCTGGAGGCGCGGTGCGGGCAGGCACCGCGCCTCCCGTCCGTCACGGGGTCACCCCGCGCGAAGGAGGACGAATCGCTCGTAGGCGGCCCGAAGTTCCGTCCTCCTACGAGCGATTCGTCCTCCCACCGCAAGCACGATGGACTCATTCGTCGCCGGTAGGGTCGGCGCATGAGCGGTGCGGCCATCAGCGTGCGGGACTTCGTCATGCGCTTCGGCGACCGGGACGTCGTCGACGGGCTGTCGTTCGACGTCGCCCCCGGCGAGACGTTCGGGCTGCTCGGCAGCAACGGCTCCGGCAAGACGACCACGATCCGGGCGCTCCTCGGCATCACGACGCCGACCGCCGGCACGCTGCACATCGACGGCGCACCGTACCGCCCGGCCACCGGCGGCATCGGCTACCTGCCCGAGGAACGCGGGCTCTACCGCAAGGAGTCCGTGCTCGACGTCATGACCTACTTCGGCATGCTCCGCGGGCTGCGCCGACCCGAGGCGACCGCGTGGAGCACCGAGTACCTGGCGCGCGTCGGCCTCGCGGACCGCGCCAAGCTCCGGGTCGACAAGCTGTCCGGAGGGCAGCAGCAGACGGTGCAGCTCGGGATCACGATCATGGACCGGCCGCGCCTGCTGATCCTCGACGAACCGACGAAGGGCCTCGACCCGGTGAACCGCCGACTGCTGCTCGACCTGGTGGACGAGCGCCGGGCGGACGGCGCGACCGTGGTCCTCGTGACGCACCACATGGACGAGGTCGAGCGACTCTGCGACCGGATCCTGCTGCTCAAGGACGGCCGCGCGGCCGCGTACGGCAGCGTCCCCGACGTGCAGGACGCCTTCGGCGGTGCCGTCGCCCGGGTGCAGCTCACCGGTGCGGTCCCCCGCTCCCCGCTGTACCGGCTCGCCCGCCACGAGGGGCACGTCGCGCACCTGGTGCCCACCGAGGACGCGGCGGTCGACGGGTCGGACATCCTGGCCGCGCTGGTGGCCGCGGGCGCGCACGTCACCGCGTTCGAGATGCGCCGAATCCCGCTCGACGAGATCTTCGTCCAGGTCTACGGCCACGACGCCGACGAGGACCGGTCCGCGGACGGCCGCCGCCCGGTCCGGGACACCGCCGACGGGGCAGCGGCGTGAGCCGGCTCGGGACGGTCGTCCGCTTCGAGTTCGTCCGTGCGGTGAAGAAGCCCGCGTTCTGGATCGGCACGCTCGCGCTGCCGATCGTCGTCGTCCTCGTCTCGGTGCTCGTCGGCATCGGGCAGGCCGCCGGCTCCGACTCGATCTCGTCGAGCTCGTCGGCGGCGAAGACGACGTTCCGGTACGTCGACCACTCCGGCCTGGTGTCCGCATCCGTGGCAGCCCGGTCGGGCGGGACACCGTCGCAGGACCCCGCCGCCGACCGCGCCGCCGTGCGGGCCGGGACCCTCACGCTGTTCGTCGAGTACCCGGCGAAGCCGTCTGCCGAACCGATCCGGCTCGACGCGGCCGACCGCGGGCTGTTCGAGAACGGCGGGTACTCGACACTCGCCGAGGGCGTGCTCGAACGCAGCGTCGCGGACTCGGTCGGCGACGAGGAGGCGGTCGCACTCCTCCGGGCACCGCCCTCCACCGACCTGACGACCTACGCGGACGGCCGGGTCGCCCCGGGCTGGCTGTCGATCGTGCCGCCCCTGCTGTTCCCCCTCGCGTTCTTCGGGATCGTGATCCTGCTCGCGACCCGGATGGTGACGGTGGTGGTCGAGGAGAAGGAGAACCGGATCTCCGAGATGATCCTGACGACCGTGACGGCGGGCGACCTGATCCGGGGCAAGGTCCTCGCCATGCTGCTCGTCGGGCTCGTGCAGGTCGGGGTCGTCGTCGTGCCGGGGCTCGCGGTGGCGCTGGCGGCGCTGCCCCTGGTCGCGTCACGGCTCGGCGGCCTGACGGTGGACCCGTGGCGGATGGTCGTCGGCGCCCTGCTGCTCGTCGGCGGGGTCCTGCTCGCCTGCGGGCTCTTCGTCGCCGTCGGCGCCGCCGTGCCGTCGATCAAGGACGCCTCGACGCTGCAGTCCGCTGCGATCTTCGCCCTGATCATCCCGCTCTACGCGGCGTTCTTCGTGATGACGACGCCCTCGTCACCGGTCGCGGCGTTCTTCACGTGGTTCCCGACCTTCACGCCCATCACGGCCATGGTGCGGAACGCGGTCGGCTCACTGTCCGTCGTCGAGTCGGTCGTGAGCGTCGTCGAGGTGTTCGCCGTCGCCGCACTGCTGCTCTGGTTCGCCGAGTACCTGTTCCGCCACTCGGTCGCGCAGTACGGGTCGAAGGTCACCCTGAAGCAGATCGCGGGGTGGCGGAAGGGGCGACCCCGGACACGCTGAGCCGGTCAGCCGAGGACGAGCGCCGCGTCGAGGTCCCAGGCCACGGGCTCGGGTTCACGCCACCCGTGCCGGAGCGTGTGCACGGCACGGTCGTACTCGACCAGGACGTCCAGGTACGGACGGACGAGCATCTGCACCTGCAGCCCCTCGTAGACGGCGAGCAGCTGCGTCGCCGCCTGGTGCGCGGGGATGCCGATGACCTCCGTACCCGCGTCGACGTCGCGCTGCAGCCCGACGGTCAACTCCTCGACGTACTCCTCGAACCGCTTCCGGAAGAAGCCGGCGAAGTCGCGTTCCGAGGCGGCGAGGGGCAGGACGCCGGCGAGCAGCCGGACGAGTCCGGGATCGGCGACGTCCTCGGCGAGGGTCGTCCGCACGTGGTCGAGGGTGCACCGCGGCACGGAGGAACGACGGGAACCACGCAGCTGCAGCCAGCGGTCGTAGACCACCAGCAGCAGGCCGTCCCAGGTCGGGAAGAGCCGGTCGACGACGGCGCGGTCCACGCCGCAGGTCTCGGCGATCGTCGCCGCGTCGACGTCGTGGAAGGGGTGCAACCGGTAGGCGCGGATCGCTCCGCGCACGATCCGCTCGGCCAGCGTCGCGTCGTCGTCGACGCGCGCGCCGTGCATGTCTGCCATCCCGACATCCCACCGCACCGGGACCCGCGGTGTCTCCACCCAGTGCGGGGGTCAGGCGACACCTGTCGAGCGGATCAGCCCACCGTCACCGGAGCGGCCGAGGGCTTGCGTCCCTGCTGCATCCAGACGAAGAACCCGGTCAGGGTGAAGACGCCGTAGAAGACGTACATCAGGCCGGACGCGTAGTACCCGGCCGAGAAGAGCAGCGGCACGCCGACCAGGTCGACGGCGACCCAGATCAGCCAGAACTCCACCCACCCCTTCGCCATGCCGTAGGTCGCCAGCACCGACCCGACGAAGATCCAGGCGTCGCTCCACACCGGCTCGTACGAGCCGAGGGCGCGGAACACCGGGGTCAGGACGGCGGTGCCGCCCACCAGCGCCAGCACCAGCAGACCACGGGTCGACCAGGAGGCCCACCGCGGCTCGACGACGGTCGTCGCCTCGTCCGCACGGTGCGTCCACCTGTACCACCCGTAGACGCTGACCGCGACGAACATGACCTGTCGGCCGGCCTGGCCGAGCAGGTTCACCGGGTTCGGGGTGTCGAAGAGCGCCCCCATGAAGACCGTGAAGAGCAGGGCGTTCCCGAGGATCCCCACGGGCCACGCCCAGACCCGGCGGCGCATCCCGCCGAGCGCACTGAGCAGCCCGAACACGTTGCCGATCACCTCGCGCCAGAGCACGGTCTGGTCGCCGATGACGAGCTGCGCGTCGAACAGCCACCGCACGATGCCCATGAGCCCTCCTCGTTCCGAGACCGTGCAACCGTACGGGCAGCGAGCGCATTCCACCGGCCAGGAGACCCCGCGTGACGTGCCGGTCTAGGCTCGGGCAGCGTGACGGACGGGGTCGTGCAGGACGCGGTGCAGCGCACGCGTGCCGCCCTCGACGCCGCCGCGGACCGCCTCCGGGGTGCCGCGGTCCGCGACGAGGCACTCGGCGAGTACGTCGAGCCGCGTGCCGTCCTCGGCATCCGACGCGAGCCGACGATCCGATCGCTCGGTCGGGTCTGGCGCGTCGGTGCGCTGCTGCTCGGGTCCTCCCCCGAGAGCGCGGGCCGGGTGTGGGCGACCGGGCGCATCACCCGGGTGACCGATCCCGGCCGGCAGCAGTTCGTGTCGGTCTCCGCCGAGGTGCGTCGCGCGTACCGGGCCGCCGCGGCCAAGGGGCACTTCACCGAGGGCGACACCGTCAACCACGGCGCCGTACCGATCCCGCTCGACGACTCGCTCGTCGACGCCGACGGCGTGCTCGCCGTGGTCGACGGTGAACCGGTCGTCCGCTGGTCCCCGACCGCCGGGACGGCCGTGCCGCTCGAGGACTACCTGCGCGACCGGGTCGCCCTGCTCGTCGATCCGCCGCGGGGTGCGACCGACTGAACGGTGTCGCCGGTGCGGTGACGCAGCCCGCCGGCCGTCAGTGTGCGGCCGGCACGGCGACCCACTCGTCGAACGACGGCCCGACGATCTCGGCCTCCGGCCCGGGCAGGAGCGCACCGTCACGGAAGGCCCGCCCGAGCGCCCCGGGGAGGCGCACCGGCACGATGTGCCCGGCCGGGTCCGGCAGCGCCTCGGTCATCCCACGCAGGGTCGTGACCTGCGGGCCGGCGACCTCGATGCGCCCCTCTGATCGCGCGCCCGTGACCACATCGCCGACGACCGCGGCCACCGTACCCAGGGCGACCGGTGCAACGGTCATCCCCGGGACGAGGACGAACCGCCCGACCCGGAACCGTCCAGCGTTCTGCTCCGCGAACTCGTGCCACTGCGTCGACCGCACCACGGACAGCTCGGCACCGGTCGTCGCCGCTGCCCGTTCCTGGGCGGCCTTGCCGGCGAAGTAGCCGTACCCCTGCACCTCCGGCCGCTCGCACCCGAGGATCGACAGCAGGACGTGCCGGGCACCGACCGCCGCTGCAGCCGAACCGATCGCCGTGGTCGACCGGACGAAGAAGTCGGTCGCGCGACGGCGACCCGTCGTGAAGCGCCCCGTCGCCTCGACCACCACGTCGGCACCCCGGAGCGCGGCCGTGAGGTCGTCACGCAGGACGTCGAGACCAGTCCGTCGGGACGACACCTGCACCGCCCAGCCACGCGCTGCGATCGCCGCCCCGATCGCTCGACCCGATGCTCCTCCGCCGAAGACGACTGCGCGCACGACACCCTACCGTTCGTTCCTCTACAGACGTAGAGAACAGTACGATGTCCGAGCCGAGAGGGGAAGCCGTGGGACGACGTGAGGACCTCGCCGACGCAGCCGTGCGGCTCGTCGCGCGCGGCGGCGCCCGGTCGCTCACGCATCGCGGTGTCGACACCGAGGCAGGCGTCCCGCCCGGATCGACGACGTACTACGCGTCCACACGCCGAGCCCTGCTCGCGCTGGTCGCCGCACGGATCACCGAGCAGCTGGCGTCGGACGTCGCCGGACTCCGGCTCCCGGAGGTCCCGGACGACGCCGCGGTCGTGGCCGTCGCGACCGGGTTCCTCGATGCGCTCG
>CAJYIG010000139.1 GCA_913774725.1 uncultured Curtobacterium sp.
CCATCGCCATGAGGTACGAGGCGAACGACACGTTGTAGTTGTTGCCGAACTGCGTCTGGAACATCTGCTGCAGCACCGGGAGGGTCTGCAGCGCTGGGTCGGAGGTGATCAGTGACGGCATCACGAAGTCGTTCCAGGACGCGAGGAACGCGAAGATGCCGACGGTGGCGCTCATCGGTGCGAGGAGCGGGAACACCAGTCGCCAGAACACCTGCCCCGTGCTCGCACCGTCGATGCGTGCACTCTCCTCCAGCTCGGCCGGGATCGACCGCAGGAACGCGGTGAAGAGCAGCACGCTGAACGACAGCTGGAACATGACGTGCAGGATCGCGACGCCGATCGGGTTGTCCAGCCCGGCGAGTCCGGTGAGCTTGACCTGCGACAGCGCGAGCACCGGGAAGGGCAGGAACATCGCGGCGAGCAGGTAGAAGAACGACCAGCGGAAGAACCGGCGCTCCCAGTTCCGGGCGATCGCGTACGCGGTGAACGAGGCGAGCAGGATCGTGCCGACGACCGTGATGGCCGCGATGAGCACGGAGACGCCGAACGCCCGCGGGAAGTCCGTGAGCTCCCAGGCCTGCACGAACCCGTCGACGCTGAACGGCGCCGGCAGCGAGAACGCGTTGCCGTCGACGGCCTGCGACGTCGTCTTGAACGCCATCGTCACGGTGACGTACAGCGGGACGAGGACGGACAGCGTGCACAGCGCGAGGACGATCGTGACGGGCCAGTTGAACCGCTCGCCGCGGCGTCCGGCGGTGCGGTCGGCGTCGACGGACCGGATGCTGCCGGTGGCCGTCGTCCCCGGACGGAGGGGTGCCTGCATGGTCATCAGAGCGCTGCCTTCCCGCGGGTCGCCCGCAGCTGGATCACGGCGATGACCACGGCGATCACGAAGAAGATCGTCGCGTTCGCCATCTGGTACGCGTAGTCGCCGCCGCTGAAGCCCTTGAAGATCGACATCGCGACCGACGTGGTCGAGGTGCCCGGGCCGCCGTCGGTCAGGCCGACGATGATGTCGTACGAGTTCAGGAAGTTCTTGAACCCGATCACCAGGTTGATGAGGATGTAGCCCGCCGTCAGCGGTGCGGTGATCGAGACGAGCTGCCGCCACGCGCTGGCGCCGTCGAGCGATGCGGCCTCGTAGACCTCACCGGGGATCGACAGGACGCCGGCGATGTAGATGAGGAGCGTCGACGGGATCGCCTGCCACGCGGTCACCACGACGATCGCGACCCACGCCAGGTCGGGGTTCGCCAGGATGCTCTGCTCGAGCGGGGCGAAGCCGAGCGCGGTCGCGAGTGCCGGCAGGCTGTTCGCGAAGAGGAACGAGAACACGTAGGCGATGACGATGCCGGAGATCACCATCGGCAGGACGAACACCGCGCGGAGCGCGATCTTGCCGCGGATCTTCGACGTCAGCGCGATCGCCAGCAGGAACGCCACGGCGTTCACCAGGAGCACGGTGACGAGCGAGAAGCCGATCGTGAACAGGTACGCCTGCAGGATCGCGGGGTCGGAGAACACCGCGACGTAGTTCGTCAGGCCGGTGAACCGGAACTCGCCGAAGCCGACGGAGTTCGTGAAGCTCAGGACGATGCCCATCACGGCGGGGAGCGTGATGGCGAGCGTGAAGAGCACGAGCGTGGGGACGAGGAACACGAGGAAGAGCGGGTCGACGCGCTTGCCGCGTCCGCGGCTGCCGGCCTGGAGGCGCGGTGCGGCGCCGCCCCGTCGGCGGCGGTCCGCCGTCGTGATCGATTCGGTGGTCGTGGTGGCCAAGGTCGTCTCCTTACGCGGCCGACCGGAGCGCGAGCCGCGCCCAGTCGCCGTCGAGGGTGCGGAGTTGCGGTTCGGGCGCACCGCCGAAGGCGATGGACTGCAGGTAGTTCGCCGCCGGGATCTCGGCGGGGATGAGCTGCGAGGCGCCGAGGTAGAACGCGGCGCGGTCGTACGAGTCCTGCATGCCGCTGAGCGCGGGGTTCGACACCGGCGGCGAGTCCTTGCGGACACCGAAGCCGTTGTTGTCGGCGTTGTACTGGTCGCTGATCGCCGGGCTCATCAGGAAGGACAGGAACTCGCGGGCGGCCTCCTGCTTGCGGGAGGCCTCCGGGATCCAGAGCCCGAGGTCGACGTTGACGCGCACCTTGTTGTCGGCGGGGTCGTCGGTTGCGGGGAACGGGAACGTGCCGAGGTCCATGTCGGGGTTCGTCTTCGCGATCTCACCGAGCGCCCAGGGGCCCTGCAGGTACATCGCGGCCTTCCCCTGCGCGAACGCGAGGTTGCCGTCGCCGTAGCCCCGGCTGGCCGCACCCTCCTGGTGCCACTGCAGCAGGTCCACCATCCGCCCGACCGGAGCGGCGAAGTCCTTCTGGAACGAGACTGCGGAGCCCCTGCCGACCGAGGTGCCCTCGCGGTCGAGTGCCGCGAAGGTCGCCGGGACGTCGAGCATGCCTCCGACCGAGTAGTCGAACATGCCCTGGGCGATCGTCCAGTTGTCCTTGTAGGTGCCGTACATCGGGGTGATCCCGGCCCTGACGAGCCGCTCGCACACGTCGGTGAACGCGCTCCAGGTCGTCGGCACCTCGAGGCCCTGCTGGGCGAACAGCTGCTTGTCGTAGATCACCGACGCGGCGGTGACCGAGTACGGCAGGACGCTCGTCCGACCCGGGTAGTCCGCGGTCTGCCGCATCAGCGGCCACAGGTCGGGGTTGATCGTGTCCTTCTCGGGCAGGTCGGACAGGTCCGTCAGGGCGCCGTGCTCCACGAACGACACCATCGCGTAGTTGTAGTTCAGGCACCCGAGGTCCGGCGGCCGGTTCCGGACGAAGTTCGCGGACATGTTCGACGTCGAGTCGCGGACCACGCGGATCTTCGACTGGCTGTCGTGGAACTTCGCGATGACGTCGTCGAAGTACCCGATGACCTCGGGCTTCGACACGTAGAAGGTGATGGTCTCGGGTCGGCTGCTCGATCCTCCGAGCGGGGCGCACCCGGCGAGTGCCAGGCCCGCGCCGATGCCGCCCGCACCGAGCAGGAATCCGCGGCGGGTGACCCCGGCCGTGCTCCTGGTGGTGGCGTGTGCTTGCACGTCGTCTCCGTCCGTCCGGACCCGGCGTCCCTGCCGTTCCGGCTCGCGTGCCGGCGTCGGTGTCGGCTCGCGTGACTAAATGTACTCAGAAAATCTAATCGCGCAAGCAACTGTCGCCGCGGTAGGGTCGGCGCATGCCCCAGCGCCGTGTGACCCCGCGCGCGACCAGCGCCGAGACGGTCCTGGCGTACGCCCTCGACCTGTCGTCCGGCGCCTTCACCGCGACCGAGGCGATCGACGCCACGGGGCTGACCCGGTCGACCGTCCTGGCCGCGTGTGCAGAACTCGTCCGGCTCGGCTGGTTGCGTGACCTCGACGACGCCCGCGCGGCGGGGGAGTACCGCAAGGGCCGACCCGCGCGACGCTACGAGCTCGACGCTGCCGCGGGGGCCGTCGTCGGTGTCGACGCGGGACAGCACCGCGTCACGGCACTCGTCGCGGACCTCCGCGGCACGGTGCTCGCCCGGACCGAGGGCGCGCTGGGGGACGCGGGGCTCGACGTGCCCGTCCGCCTCCGGGTGACGGCGGAGACGATCGCGTCGGCGCTCGCCGCAGCCGACGTCGACCCGACCCGCGTGCTCGCGACGGTCGTGGGCATCCCGGCGCCCGTCGACGCGCTCGGCGCATCGCCCCGCGACGGCGGGTTCTGGGACAGCATGAACCCGGGCTTCGCCGACGTGGTGCCGCACGGGGTCGTCGTCGTGGAGAACGACGCGAACGCCGCGGCGCTGGCCGAACGGCCGTCCTCCGGGGACGCCTCCTTCGCAGCCCTGCTGTCCGGTGAGCGCTTCGGCGCCGGTCTGGTCGTCGACGGGGTGCTGCTCCGCGGTGCCCGGGGCGGTGCTGGGGAGCTCCGCGTGCTCGACCTGGTCGACGGGGTGTCCTCGTCGAACGGCATCGGCCGCACCGCCCGCGAGCTCGTCCGTGCGGCCAGGGCCGAGGGGCGGATCGACCCGTCGTCACTCCTCGGCGGCGACGAGGAGCCCGGGGCCGAGGCGGTGTTCGCCGCCGCGGCCCTGCTCGACCCGGTGGCGCTCGAGGTCGTCGACCGTCTGGGGGACCGTCTCGCCCGGGTCTGCGTCCTGCTCGCGAGCCTGCTCGACATCGACCGCGTCGTCGTCGCCGGAGCGATCGCGGACGCCGCAGCGCCGGTGATCGAACGGGCGCGCGAGCGCCTGGCCACCGGGGAGTACGACCCGACGCCCGAGGTCGTGGCGTCCCGGCTCGGTGGCGACGTCGTCGTGCTCGGTGCAGTCGCCCGCGCGCTCGACCTCGTGCACGCCGACCCCCTGGCGTTCCCGCTCCCCGCCGCGCAGTCCGCCGCCCTCGCGACCTGACCGCCGGACGGTACCCGCGGAGCACTTCCGATCCGAGCGTACGAGTCGTACGATCGGTACATGTACAACCTGCCTGCAACCGAAGCGCGTCAGCGGTGGTCGGACCTCATCGACCACGCACACCGGGAGCCGGTCGCCATCACGGTCCGTGGCCGCGAGCAGGTCGTCGTGCTCGAGGCGGAACTGGCGCATCGGGCGCTCGAGGCGCTCGAGGACGCGATCGACCGTGCCGCCGTGGACCAGGCCCGACGGGAGCTCGCAGACGACCCGGAGACGTTGCCCCTCGAGCAGGTCGCCCGCGAACTGGGGATCACGCTTGGCTGAACCCTCCCCGGTCGAGTACCGGGTCGAGTTGACCAAGCGTGCCGCGAAGGCGCTGCAGAAGCTCGACCGGACCGTCCAGCGGCGGTTGCTCGCTGCCCTGGTCCTGCTCCGGACCACGCCGCGTCCGCCGGGGTCGACCGCGTTGGTCGGCAGATCGGGTGAGCTCCGGGTCCGGGTGGGCGACCACCGCATCGTCTACGAGATCGTCGATGATCGTCTGGTGGTCCTCGTGCTGGTCATCGGCCACCGTCGTGACGTGTACCGCTGACCCCGATCGATCGCTGACGCCGCGGCGTGTTCCGCGCCGAAGCAGGCGCGTGGCCGTCCGACCGTCCTCAGCGGGGGAGCGACGCCAGCACCTCTGCAGCGCGGGCGGCCTGCTCGGCGCTGACGTCCAGGTGCGTGACGAGCCGGACACTCCGCGGTCCGAGCTGCATCACCCGGACGCCCCGGTCGGCGGCAGCGCGCACGAACGCCGCCGGGTCGGACACGTCGGCGAACACGATGTTCGTGTCGACGGTCTCCGGGTCGACGTCGAGCGCCGTCGCGAGCACCCGGGCGTTCGCGTGGTCCTCGGCGAGGCGGTCGACGTGGTTCCGGAGCGCGTACCGGCCGGCGGCGGCCAGGAAGCCCGTCTGCCGCATGCCGCCGCCGTACCGCTTCCGCCAGGTCCGCGCCGCGTCGACGTGCTCGCGGGAGCCGACGAGCACCGACCCCACCGGGGCGCCGAGCCCCTTCGACAGGCAGACCGACACGGTGTCGAACCCGGCTGCGAGCTCGCGGAGCGCCACACCCGACGCCACGTGCGCGTTCCACAGGCGGGCGCCGTCGAGGTGCACCGCGATCCCGTGCTCCCGCGCGAAGGCCTGCACGGCGCGGACCTCGTCGACCGGCTGCACGGTCCCGCCGCCGAAGTTGTGCGTGTTCTCGACCGCGATCGCCGTCGTCGAGACGCTGTAGGCACCGGCGTTCGGCTCCGCCACCTCGGCGACCGCCGCCGCGACGAGCCGTCCGCGCTCCGAGGGCCAGGTGCGGGTCGTGATGCCCGAGAACACCGCCGCTGCACCGAGCTCGGCGCGGACGACGTGTGCGCGGACGTCGGCGAGGAGTTCCTCGCCCGGAGCGATGTGCAGCCGCAGGCCGAGCTGGTTCGCCATCGAGCCGGTCGGGGTGAACAGGCCGGCCTCGTGCCCGAGCATCTCGGCGACCTCGCGCTCGAGGGCGTCGGTCTCCGTGTCCTCGCCGAACACGTCGTCACCGACCTCGGCCTCGGCGATCGCCCGGCGCATCGCTGCGGTGGGGCGGGTGACGGTGTCGGAGCGCAGGTCGATCGGGGCGTCGGTCACCAGGCAACGCTAACCCGCCGTCCAGACCCCGGATCACCACCGCGGCTACCGTGAGCCGC
>CAJYIG010000140.1 GCA_913774725.1 uncultured Curtobacterium sp.
CATCTCGATCGCCTTGAGCGTCCACACCACATCGGCCTGGCCGTTCGTCTTCAGCGTCACCGTCATCGGCGTGCTGAGGTTGCGGACGGTGCCCGAGGCGGGGGTGGCCGTGGTGCCGGTGGCGGTCGCGAACGTCGGACGCAGGGTCGTCAGGTCGGTGCCCGGCTTGACGGGGAACGTCACGGTGCGGTTGGCGGTATCGACGAGGGGAGCGACCTTGAGAGCCGCGGGGTCCTGGAGGCTGATATCGCCCAGGATCCCGGCATTTCCCGACTGCTCGACGACCTCTTCGGGGCTCAACGCGCGGTTGTAGAGCGCGAAGTCGCGCATCTGACCACGGAAGAGGTTGTCTGCGTTGTACACCGACTTGCCCAAGTAGTTCGCCAGGGTCGACCCCCCGCCGATGTCGCCGGGACGCACGGTCACGTTCGTGTTCTCGGCGACCTGCAGGCCGTCGAGGTACAGGCGGGCCGTGCTGCCCTGCAGGGTGTAGGTGAGGTGGACCCACTGGCCTCGCGGGAGCGCCGCCGCGGACTCGGCGTTCTGCTCGCCGGTCCAGTTGCCCGTGGTCAAGGCTCCACGGTACCGACCGTCGCCCGTCGAGAAGAGGTAGCCGTTGCCCTGTCCATTGCCCCCCGTATTGCCGAAGCCGTACAGGAAGTAGGGGTTTCGCTGAGCGGGGTCGATGCGCAGCTCCGTCTCGATGGTGAAGTCGTTCACACCGACCAGCACGTTGTCGGGCAGGTCGACGTAATCGTTGGTCCCGTCGAAGACCAGCGCGCCGTCGGCGAATGTCGCTCCGCCCTGGACCTGAGCGTCACGTCCGGCTCCCGAGCGGTCGTGCAGCACCGCGCCGGGAGCATCTTCGAAGTCGTAGTGCAGGATCTCGCCATTGGCGTTGGCCGCCAGCGGCTGCGGCAGGTCCGCGCGCAGCGCGGCGAGTTCTGCTGCCGTCACCGGCATGACCGTTCCGTGGCGGGGGCTGGCGGGGAGGCGGTAGCTCGCCGGCACCTGCCAGTTCGGGTTGGCGATGTCGGTCGTCGCCAGGGGGATGTACCCGCGTCCGCCGTACTCGTCGACGAACAGGTAGTACTTGTCGCCGTTGGCGTCGCCCGGGTTGGCCTTGAAGATGCTGGGGCCTTCGACCGCGCCCGTACCGGCGTTCCGGCCGATGCACGAGGTGACGCCCTTCCACTGATCCAGCGGGGCCGTCAACACGGGCGAGCTCTCCTGGATGATGTCGCTGCACCCGGTGGTGCCGGCGCCTTCGTCCTTGGTGAAACGCTGGTAGACGCCGTTCGCCTTGATGACGGTGGAGTCGATGCGCGACATCCCGTCCTGCCAGATCTTCGTGTCGCTGAACGTCACGAAGTCACGCGTGGTCGCGTACAGCATGCGGTTGTAGCTGTTGGTGGTGTGGTTCGGGTCGCTCTCGGGGTAGAGCTGCGAGGCCCAGAACACGACGTACTCCCCGAGCGATTCGTCGTAATACGCTTCGGGCGCCCAGGTGTTCCCGGCGGTGTCGGGCGAGACCTTCACATGGCGCTGCGGGCTCCAGGTGATCAGGTCGTGCGATTCCCATACCTCGAGGTATTTCGACCCCTGACGCTGCGCGCGACCCCAATCGCCGTTGCGGCCGATCGAGAGGTCGGTCGCGATGAGGTAGAACGTGTCGCCCTCGGGAGAGCGGATGAGGAACGGGTCCCGCAGCCCCTTCTCGCCGTACGTCGAGGTGAGCTTCGGCTGTCCACCGTTCAGCTCGGTCCACGACAGGGCGTTGTTGCCGTTGCTCGCCGCGAAGAAGATGTTCTCGCCCGCGACGGAGTTCCCGGTGAAGTAGGCGAAGGTGTATCCCTCGAACGGGCCGATGTCCGCGGCTTTGCGCACCGCGGCGGAGAACGTGCGCTTCTGCGTGGTCGCATTCTTGGTGACGGATGCCGTCAGCTCGACGGTCGTGTCGGTGTCGGGTCGCGTCACGGTACCGTCGGCCGCGATGACGTCGCCGTTCGCCGAGGTCCACGTCACCGGCAGACCCTGGGAGCTCCCGGGCAGAGTGAGATTGCCGCGCACGTCGTCGATGTTCGTGACGGTGAGGGCCGAGAGGGCGCTCGCGACCGCGGCACCGTCCTCCGGGGTCCTGATCAGCCCCTGCACCTGCGTGGCGCTCAGGGCCCCGTCGTACAGGCGGAAGTCGCGGATGCTGCCCGCGAGCAGCTTGTCGGGGGTGTAGTTCGAGCGGCCCAGGTAGTTCTTGGTGGTGGTCCCGCCGCCGATCTGACCGGGCGTCGTGGTCGTGTTGGTGTTCTCGGCGACCTGCCGGCCGTCGATGTAGAGACGCGCCGTCTTGGTGGGCGCGTCGAGGGTGTAGGTGACCGTCTTCCACTCACCTCGAGCCAGGTCCGTTCCCCCGCGCGCCACCTGCTCCGTCGACCAGTTGCCGGACGCGATGCCCGCGCGAGCCGGGTTCCCCGTCGCGAAGAGGTAGCCGTCGCCGAACCAGTCGGTCGTGTTGCCCAGGCCCCAGAGGAAGTAATCACCGGACTGTTCAGGCCGGATGATCACGTCTGCGCTGACGGTCACCGAGGTGAGCCCCTTGAGCACGTCGTTCGGGAGCTGCACGTAGTCGTCGACGCCGTCGAGTCGGACACCATCCGCCCCGGCGAGCGTCGGACCGCCGACAAGGGTCGCGTTCTTGTCATGACCGGACGTGTCGTGCGCGACCGTTCCGCTCGACTCGTCGAGGGGGTAGGAGAGCACGAGCTGCGGGTCGATCTCGGCCGCGCCGGCCACGAGCGGGACGGTGAGGGGTGCAGCGACCAGGGCGGCGACGACCGGAATGGTCAGTGCCCACAGCGGTGTGCGGCGTGGGGGCGCCGCGGCGGGATTGAATGGCACGGGGGTGGGGTCCTCTCGTGAGTGCGTCATTGCAGCACCGTCGACATCGA
>CAJYIG010000141.1 GCA_913774725.1 uncultured Curtobacterium sp.
TCCCTACACGACGCTCTTCCGATCTGGTGCCCGTTGCGCATGCCCGCGAGGAGCATCACGCCGACGGCGATCGGGGCGACGAAGCCCATCACGCCGAGCAGCGGGTTCGGGAAGCCGAACAGGGAGCCCTGCCAGCTCGTCATCACCTGCGAGCAGTTCACGAACGGGCTGACGTCGCAGCTGAGCGCCTTCGAGGGGTTCTCGTACTTCGCGAACTCGTCCAGCACCAGGTTGAACGCGGCGAAGAGGCCGACTGCTCCGGTGACGATGAGGAAGACCGCCATCGCGACCGGGCGGCGGGGCGTGGTTGCGCTCGTGCTCACGGCGTCATCATCGCACGACCGTTCCGGACCTTTCCTGGCACCTCGTGCGACAATGACAGCAGTCGCGCGGCCGATCCGTGCGGCGAGAGAGCTTTCCGGGCGCAGCCCGGACGATCAGGCGCGGTGAGAGCGTGCCGTGACCGGGACTCGCGTCACCTCCGGTGCCGAGCCGGTCGGGCCGGGTGCCCGACGCGGAACGACACCGGACCGCACGCAGGGTCACACGGTCACGAGAACGAACGCGGGGGCGTGGACGCCACCCGTGACAACCACAGAATTCCCGCCGTCCGACAGGACGCGAGTGGGGCCGAGGAGTGCACCAGATCCATGGTGGAGCAGAACACCGACAACCCGAACAACGAAGAAGTCGCACCGAAGCGCCGGGGCCGCCTGTTCGGCAGCCGTCGCGCCCGGTCCACCGGCCAGGAGGCCCGTGGTGACGTCGACACCGACACCTCGGGTGTCGAGACGGTCGCGCTGACCGGCGACGCACCGGACGCGGAGAGCGCTGCGGCTGGCGAGACCGCGGCTGACGAGACCGTCGAGCAGGAGACCGCACCGGCGGACGGCGCCGTCGAGGTCGCGGTCGAGCAGGTCCCGGCCGCCGCTGCGGAGCCCCAGGACGTGTCGACGGTCACGGGCAGCCTGCCCGTCGTCGAGGAGGCGGGCGCCACGACACCGACGGACGACGTCGCTGCCGAGGCAGCCGGTGCGCCCGCGGCGGCCGACGCGGACGAGGTGAACACCGTGTCCGAGCCCGCCGCCGCGGTGGCGACGGACGCGGACGACGCGAGCGGTGCCTCCCGGC
The DNA here is from genome assembly GCA_913774725.1 of uncultured Curtobacterium sp. GTDB lineage: Bacteria > Actinomycetota > Actinomycetes > Actinomycetales > Microbacteriaceae > Curtobacterium > Curtobacterium subtropicum. The sequence continues at coordinate 1,132 of CAJYIG010000141.1, forward strand.
CGGAGCCCGCCTCCGCGCCCGAGGCGGACGAGCCCTTCGTGCCGAAGGCGACCAGCACCCTCAGCCTGATCTTCCACGCGCCGGTCCTGCCGGACCTGCCGGTGCGCGCCGCGCGCGACGAGGACGACGACGAGGACGACGAGCAGGGCGGCAGCCGCCGTCGCTCGCGACGTCGTGGCAGCAGCGCCGACCGCCAGGAGCGCGGCGTCCGCGAGCCCCGCGACCACCAGGAGCCGCGTCGCCGCGAGCCGGAGCTCATCACCGAGCCGCAGCGCATCAAGGGCTCGACCCGACTCGAGGCGAAGAAGCAGCGTCGTCGCGACGGCCGTGACGCCGGTCGCCGCCGGACCGTGATCACCGAGGACGAGTTCCTCGCCCGCCGCGAGAGCGTCGACCGCCAGATGATCGTGCGGTCGAGCTCGTCGAAGATCGAGATCGGCGTGCTCGAGGACAACGTCCTCGCCGAGCACTACGTCACCAAGTCGCACAACGTCTCGCTCATCGGGAACGTCTACCTCGGCAAGGTGCAGAACGTGCTGCCCTCGATGGAGGCGGCGTTCGTCGACATCGGGCGCGGCCGCAACGCCGTGCTGTACGCCGGTGAGGTCGACTGGAACTCGGTCGACACCGGCAACCACGGCCGTCGCATCGAGGCCGCGCTCAAGCCGGGCGACAAGGTCCTCGTGCAGGTCACGAAGGACCCGGTCGGGCACAAGGGCGCGCGCCTGACCTCGCAGGTCTCCCTGCCGGGCCGCTACCTCGTCTACGTGCCGAACGGCTCGATGAACGGCATCTCGCGCAAGCTGCCCGACACCGAGCGCGCGCGCCTGAAGAAGATCCTCAAGGAGGTCCTGCCGGAGCACGCGGGCGTCATCGTCCGCACCGCGGCGGAGGGCGCGACCGAGGAGCAGCTCACCCGCGACGTGCAGCGCCTCACCAGCCAGTGGGAGGCGATCCAGAAGAAGGTGCAGAACGGGCACGCCCCGGTGATGCTGCACTCGGAGCCGGACCTGCTCGTCAAGATCGTCCGTGACGTCTTCAACGAGGACTTCATGAAGCTCATCATCGACGGCGACGCGGCCCGCGGGACGATCGAGGACTACCTCGACGCCGTCGCGCCCGACCTCAAGGACCGCGTCGAGATCTACGACGGCCCGGACTCGTTCGAGGAGTACCGCCTCAACGAGCAGATCGAGAAGGCCCTGGACCGCAAGGTCTGGCTGCCCTCGGGTGGGTCGCTCGTGATCGACCGCACCGAGGCCATGACGGTCGTCGACGTCAACACGGGCAAGTTCGTCGGCTCCGGCGGCAACCTCGAGGAGACCGTCACCAAGAACAACCTCGAGGCGGCCGAGGAGATCGTCCGGCAGCTCCGCCTGCGTGACATCGGCGGCATCATCGTCATCGACTTCATCGACATGGTGCTCGAGTCGAACCGCGACCTGGTGCTCCGTCGACTCGTCGAGTGCCTGAGCCGCGACCGCACGAAGCACCAGGTGGCCGAGGTGACCTCGCTCGGGCTCGTGCAGATGACCCGCAAGAAGATCGGGGTCGGCCTGCGCGAGTCGCTCGACGAGGTCAACGCCAAGGTCAACGACAACAACGCGGACCCCGGCCCCTCGAAGTCGCGGCGCAAGGGCCGCGGTGGCAACGGCTCCACCGGCGGCAACGGCAACGGCCAGGGAGGCACCGGGCACGCCGGCAACGGCGGCTCCGGCAACGGATCGGCCGGTCAGTCGTCGCAGGCCCACCAGATCACCGAGGACGTCAAGAACGCGCTGTCCCGCATCGCGGCCTCGACGCTGCCGCACGACGAGGCGTCGTCCGGCGCGCCGGTGACCGGTGTGGCGTCGCCGCGCGGCGGTGCCGCGACGCCCGAGGCCGAGGCCGGGGTGTCCTCGGCTGCCGACGCACCCGCGTCGAGCGCCTCCCCGGTCTCCGCGCCCGAGCGCGGGTCGGAGAGTGCCACCGGCGGGGGAGACCGTGACGGCGAACAGCCGTCCGGCCCCAAGCGTCGTCGCCGCCGTGGTGGTCGTGGTGCCGGCAGCGCCGCACCCGAGCAGCGCGGGGCCGACGAGCGTGGGCCCGACGAGCGCGGGGCCGAGCGCGGAACCGAGGAGCGTGCCGTCGAGCGCGCTTCCGACGGCGCCGTGCCGGACCGCGACGGTCGTGGCGTGGCCTCCGCATCCGGGGCGGCTCCGTCGCAGGGGACCGCTCCCGAGGCGCCCGCGCAGGACCCGGCTCCCGCGAAGACCGCGCCGACCCGTCGCCGCGTGAGCTCGAGTGCTCCCGTCACCCCGACCGAGAACACCGTCGCGATCCTGGACATCCCGGTGGCCGTGACCAAGCGCGAGCCGCGACCGTCCCGCGACGACGCCGAGTCGCTGCTCGACTCCGTGCTGCAGGCGCTGCCGGAGCCGAAGCAGCCGGGGCAGGGCCGCTCGCGGTCGCGCCGGGTGTCGTCGCCGAGCATCAGTGCACCGGCGTCGTCGGACGGCGACGGGCAGGACGACGGCTCCATGATCGTGGGGAACTGACGTGACCGACGGGGG
>CAJYIG010000142.1 GCA_913774725.1 uncultured Curtobacterium sp.
ACGAGCGACCACGGCACGAGGAGCAGCGCGAGCATCCACCCGCGGGTGACGCCGAGCCGTTCGAGCACCAGGGCGACGAGCATGCCGAGCACGAGCTCGACGAACACCGTGACGACCGTGTACAGCACCGTGAAGCCGAGCGCCCGGTACCAGTCGGCGCTCTGCAGCAGTGCCGCGTAGTTGCCGAGGCCGAAGCCCTGGATCGAGAAGCCGTCGTAGCCGATCTCGACGTCCGCGAAGCTCAGGACGATCGAGTACACGACCGGGAAGATCGTGACCGCCGCGACGACCAGGAGCGCCGGGGCCGCGAAGCCCCACGCGCCGCGGGCCCGCACGCGCTCCATCCGCGACCGGGCGCTCGTCGGGCGGTACCCGTCGGGCTTCCCCCGGCCCGGCGCGCGCGTCGCCGGGCGGGCGGCGGTGCCGGCGCTCACAGCGCGTCCCCGGTCAGGGCGAGCGCGATCGCCGACGCCATCGCGCGGGTGCCGCCGTCGACCGATGCCTGGCCGCCGAGGATGCTGTTGCCGTTCTGGTAGACGCCCTGCGAGACCTTCGGGTAGTAGGCCGTCGAGGTCGGTCGGGGCACGAGCGTGATGCCTGCCGCGGTGTCGTAGGTCGGCCGGTTCTGCCGCTTGGCGTCGTCGCTGACCAGGCTCGCGCTGCGGGCCGGCAGGACCCCGCCCTCGCGGGTCAGGAACTGCTGCGCCGACTCACTCGACATCCACGCCGCGAAGGTCAGCGCCGCGGCGGGCTGCTGGGTGTGCGGGTTGATGTAGTTCCCCCACCCGCCGATCGTCGAGTGGTGCTCGTCCATCCCGTCGAACGTGGGGCGGGCGGCGAGCCCGACCTTGCCGGCGACGGCCGAGTCCGGGCCGTTCGCGATGCCCCAGGCGTACGACCAGTTGCGCAGGAACGCGGCACGACCACCCGCGAAGGCGTCGTTCGTGTCCTGCTCCTGGTAGGTCAGGGTCGCGCGGGGAGCGGCGCCGTCGGTGATGAGGGAGCGCATGAACTCGAACGCACGCTTCGTCTCCGAGCTCGTCGTCGCGGGCTTCGTGAGGTCGTCGTTGAGCAGCGACCCGCCGGCGTCGGCCACGAACTCGGTCACGTTGCAGGTCAGGCCCTCGTACACGTCGCCCTGGAACGCGAGCCCGTAGTCGACGTCACCCGTGTCCACGAGCTTCGCCGCGGTGTCCTTGACCTCCTCCCACGAGCGCGGGACCTGGAGCCCGTGCTTGTCGAGCAGGTCCTGCCGGTACAGGAAGAACGACTCGTCGATGTAGAGCGGGAACATGTAGTAGGTCCCGTCGACGCTCGCGGCCAGGCGGAGGCCCTCCGGGAACTGCTCGAAGAAGTCCTCGCCGACCAGCCGGTTCACCGGGGTCGCGAGCTTGTTCTTCGCGAACTGCCCGGGCCACGCGACGTCGCCGAGGTACACGTCCGGCGTCGGGCTGCCCGCGGCGATCTGCGTCGTCAGGCTGGTGCGGTTCGTGTCCGTGTCGCTCGGGGCGCTGACGATCCGCACGCGGATGTTCGGGTGCTCCTTCTGGAACTCGGCGATGAGACGGCGGCGCAGGTCACCGCCGTCCTTCGAGGCCACCTGCCCCGCCCACCAGCTGATCGTGACGTCGCCCTCGGGCGGGTCGGTGGGCCACTCCTCGACGGTGGTGCGCTCCGGCCGGGTGGAGCAGCCGGCGAGCAGCAGCACCCCCGTGCCCCCGAGCAGGAAGAGCCTGCGGTCGATTGCCATCCGTCCTCCTCGACGAAGGGTGCGTACGCACCCGGCGATCACGTGGCCCCACAGAACCAAGCGCGCCTGAGCGACCCCACAGGGAACCTGAGTACGCGTCGGACGGGAGGCTCGGTGCGGGCCCGCCACGGTCCTCCCGTCCGGTGGATGGCGCGAGACCCGCGCTGCGCGACCGTCCTCGCGGCCTGCACCCCGAGGGGTGTCGCTGGGCGCGAGACTCGCCGGCGGCCGGCGGCCGGGGGTCAGCGCGGGTCAGCGCGTGGGCGCGGCGGCCACCGACTCGGCGGGGCGGAGCACGCAGGGCAGCAGGAAGTGCGGGAGCTCGGTCGACGTGCCGTCGAGGCGGTCGATCAGCGCGTCCGCGGCACGGACGCCGAGCTCACGACCGGGCGCGATCATCGTCGACAGCCGCGGGTGGTGCTGGTCCCCCGCGGCGGCGGACGACGCGATGCTCAGCACCGAGACGTCGTCCGGCACGCGTCGGCCCGCGGCGTACAGCCCGACCAGCAGACCCGCGGACGAGTCGTCCTTCATGACGAGCACCGCGGTGACGTCGGGGTCCGCCTCGAGCAGGCGCCGAGCGGCGTCACGGCCGCCCTCGCTGCCGGGTCCGGCGTACACGACGGTGCCCGCGCAGCCGCGGTCGACCACCGAGCGGCGGAAGGTGTCCTCCACCCGCAGGTGCGGCGCGTAGCCGGCCATCGGCGTGCCCTCGAGGTTCTCGAGCACGAGTCCGAACCGCCGGTGCCCGAGGCCCTGCAGGTGGTCGAGGCCGTCCTCGATCGTGGTCTCGAAGTCGATGTCCACGTACGGCAGCTCGGCGGCGTCGCGCGTCCGGCCGATCAGGGTGAACGGGACCCCGAGCTCGGACAGCTTGACGACGCGCGGGTCGTCCATCCGCACCTCCATGAGCACGACGCCGTCGACGAGGCCGCCGGAGACCAGGTCGTCGAGGTCGTCGCCTGCCGGGTCGACCGGCCAGAGCACCAGGTGGTACCCCCGCTCGGAGGCCCGCTCGGCCGCGTTCATGAAGAACTCCGACGTGGTCGGGCTGAACCGGTTGCCCGTCGTCGGGAACAGCAGCGCGACGATCCTGGTCCGCCGACTCGCGAGCGCCCGCGCCACGACGTTGCCGCGGAACTTCAGCTCGCGCATCGCCGCGGTGACCTTCGCCGTGGTCGCCGGCGTGACGTACTTCGTGCCGTTCACCACGAACGACACCGTCGCGATGGAGACACCGGCACGGTCGGCGACCTGCTGCATCGTGGCCATCGGACCCTCCTGATCGATCGGTATCGCCCCGGGCCCGCGGCACACCCGAGAGCAGGACGACGACGCTGCCGACCTGCACCGCACGTGCTGCGGTGGTCACGAGCATAGACCCGCACCGGAACGAGAAAAGCGCTTTACAGGTAAAGCGCTTTCCTGCTACCTTCTCGCCCCAGGACCACCGCGACGACGACGTCAGTGGAGTCGACGCACCGTGTCCTTCCCCGCATCCGCGAAGAGAAGAGCAGTGCAATGAAGCCTGGTTTCCGCTCCACGTCCCGCCGGGGCCGCGCCCTCGTCGGCGCCGCCGCGATCGTCGCGACGGTCCCCCTCGTCCTGACCGGGTGCTCCGGCTCCGGCAACGCGTCGTCGTCCGGCGGCGGCGGGAAGACCCTCACGATCGAGGACTACTACGCCGAGAACTACGACCCGATCTACCAGCAGTGCGCGAAGGACGTCGGCGCCGAGGTGAAGATCAACCACGTCGCCGGTGCCGGCCTCATCTCGAAGGTCCTGCAGCAGGCGTCGTCGCGCACCCTGCCCGACGTCCTCATGCTCGACAACCCCGACGTCCAGCAGATCGCCGCCTCGGGTGCGCTGTCCGACCTCGCCGACTACGGCCTCGACGCGGACGACGACGTCCCCGGCGTCAAGGGCGCGAACACCTACGAGGGAAAGCTCTACGGCCTGCAGCCGGTCACGAACTCGATCGCGCTGTACTACAACAAGAAGCTGCTCGCCGACGCCGGCGTCCAGCCGCCCAAGACGTGGGACGAGCTGAAGGAAGCGGCGAAGAAGCTCACGAACGGGTCGACGTACGGCTTCGCGATGAGCAACATCAACACCTACGAGGGCACCTGGCAGTTCCTGCCCTTCTTCTGGTCGAACGGCGGTGACGAGAAGGACATCGCGACGCCCGAGGCAGCGCAGGCGCTGCAGCTCGTGCAGGACCTGCAGGACGACGGCTCGATGTCGAAGAGCTCGATCAACTGGGCGCAGGCCGACGTCAACAACCAGTTCATCGCCGGCAAGGCCGCGATGATGATCAACGGTCCGTGGCAGCTGCCCGCCCTCAAGGAGGCGAAGGACCTGGAGTTCGACAGCGTCCCGATCCCGACCCGTACCGGCTCCGAGACCGTCGCCCCGCTCGGTGGCGAGGCCTTCACCGTCCCGCAGACGGGCGACAAGGAGAAGATGCAGCTCGCCGGCAAGTTCGTCGGGTGCCTGAACAGCGACAAGATGCAGTCCGTCATCGCGGGGGTCACCGGCAACGTGCCGACCAACATCGAGGTCGGCAAGCAGTGGGCCGCCGACCACGCCGACGTCGCGTCGTTCGTCACCACCGTGCAGACCGCCCGAGCACGCACCGGTGAACTCGGACCGGACTGGCCCAAGGCCGCCACGAAGATCTACACCGCCGTCCAGCTCGCGCTGACCGGCAAGGCCGACCCCGAGCAGGCGCTCGAGCAGGCGCAGTCGCAGAACCAGTAGCGGATCCGGGGAGCCGGTCGCGCGACCGGCTCCCCGCCCCCGACGGAAGGACCTGACATGAGCGCCTCCACACAGATCCGGCCCCGGGCGACGACGCCCGCGGCCCCCGCCCGCCCCGGACAGCGCCGCGCGCGCCTCCGGTCGTCGATCACCCGCTGGCTCTTCGTCGTGCCGGCCGCGGTGTTCGTCGCCGTGTTCTTCGGCTACCCCGTGGTGAAGAACGTCCTGATGTCGTTCCAGGACTACACGACGAAGACCTTCTTCACCGGCGAGGCCCCCTGGGTGGGTCTCGGCAACTACGTGTCGGTGTTCACGAGCGCCGTCTTCACCACGAGCGTCGTCAACACCGCGCTGTTCACCGCGGGCTCGATCGTCCTGCAGTTCGTGCTGGGCCTCGGCCTCGCGCTGTTCTTCCGGCGGCACTTCCCGCTGTCGGGCTTCCTGCGGGGCCTGCTCCTCCTGCCGTGGCTGCTCCCCCTCATCGCGTCGAGCGCGGTGTGGAAGTGGCTGCTCGACCAGGACAGCGGCGCCCTCAACCAGCTGCTCGGCGTCGTCGGCATCGGCCCGGTCCCGTGGCTGGTGAGCCCGAGCCTCGCGCTCATCGCGGTCATCGGCGTGAACGTCTGGCTCGGCATCCCCTTCAACACGACCATCCTGTACAGCGGGCTGCAGTCGGTCCCGCCGGAGCTCTACGAAGCGGGTGCCCTCGACGGCGCGACCGGCTTCAAGGCCTTCTGGTACATCACGTGGCCGAGCATCCGATCGGTCGTCAGCGTGGTCATCGTGCTCGGGGTGGTCTACACGCTGAAGGTCGTCGACATCATCCTCGGCCTGACCGGCGGCGGCCCGGCGAACTCGACGCAGACCCTCGCCACGAACGCCTACCACCAGTCGTTCATCAACTTCCAGTTCGGCATCGGAGCCGCGGTGAGCAACGTGCTCATCGTCGTCTCGTTCGTGTTCGCGATGGTCTACATCGCCATCTCCCGGAAGGCGGTCGACGAATGAGCGTCGGACTCGCGAACCAGACCGTCACCGTCACCCGCGCGATCACCACGAAGCGGAGCGCACGAGCACCCCGACCCCGCCCGACCGCCAAGGGCCTGCCGTTCACCGTCCTCGGGATCGTCTTCCTGGCGATCATGATCTTCCCCGTCTACTGGATGGTGAACACGAGCCTGCAGGCCACCTCCGGCGCCGCCACCGCGACGTGGTTCCCGTGGAACCCGACCTTCGCCGGCTACCGGGCCGCGTTCGCCCAGCAGGGGCAGAACTTCGTGTCGAGCATGATCATCGGGCTCGGCACCGTGGTCCTGACGCTGGCGATCGCGACCCCGGCGGCGTACGGCCTGGCGCGGTTCCGGATGCGCGGCACGAAGGTGTTCCTGCTCGTGCTGCTCATCACCCAGATGATCCCCGGCATCGTCATCGCGAACGCGCTCTACACGCTGTTCAACAACGTCGGCCTGCTCAACAGCTACGTCGGGCTGATCCTGGCCGACAGTGCCGTGCAGGTGCCGTTCGCGATCCTGCTCATGCGGGCGTTCATGGAGTCGATCCCGCCGAGCCTGGTCGAGGCCGCGCTCGTCGACGGCGCGAACGACCTGCGTGCGTTCATCTCGATCGTGCTCCCGATCAGCCGCAACGCGATCGTCACCGCGGCACTGTTCACGTTCCTCGGCGCGTGGGGCGACTTCCTCATCGCCCTCACGCTCACCTCGACCGACGCGGTCCGCCCGATCACGCTCGGCATCTACAACTACATCGGCTCGAACGTCACCGACTGGGGGCCCGTGATGGCCACGTCGGTCCTCGCGTCGCTGCCGGCGGCCGTGCTCCTCATCGTCGCCCAGCGCTACATCTCCGCCGGTGCCCTCGGCGGCGCGGTCAAGTGACGACCGTCCACGCCGAGCACCCCGCCACCCCTCCAGGAAGGCCCACACCATGACCACCACACCGCTGCGCATCACCGTCTGGGGCGAGAACGTCCACGAGCAGGTCGAGCAGCACGTCGCCGAGCGCTACCCCGACGGCATGCACGGCGCGATCGCCGACGGCATCCGCGAGAACCTGCCCGACGCCGTCGTCCGTACCGCCACCATGCAGGAGCCCGAGCACGGGCTGTCCGAGGCCGTGCTCGCCGAGACCGACGTCCTGACCTGGTGGGGGCACGCCGCCCACGCCGACGTCGACGACGCCGTGGTCGACCGCGTCCACAAGCACGTGCTGTCCGGCATGGGCCTGGTCGTCCTGCACTCCGGCCACTGGTCGAAGATCTTCGGCAAGCTCATGGGCACCACCTGCACCCTGCGCTGGCGGAGCGAGCACGACCAGGAGCTCGTCTGGACCGTCAACCCGCAGCACCCCATCACGCGGGGTGTGCCGAACCCGATCGTCATCCCCGAGCAGGAGATGTACGGCGAGTACTTCGACGTGCCGACGCCCGACGAACTGGTCTTCATCTCCGGGTTCACCGGCGGCGAGGTCTTCCGCAGCGGGATGACCTACCGCCGCGGCCTCGGGAAGATCTTCTACTTCTCCCCCGGCGACCAGGACTTCCCCGTGTACCACCACCCGGACGTGCGGCGCGTGGTCGCGAACGGGGCCGAGTGGGCGCGACCGGAGCGCGAGCGCGAGCTCCCGACCCTGCGCCGCTACGACCTCGGCGAGTACTTCGACGGCCAGCACTACCGCGGCCCGTTCGACGACGCCCCCGAGGACGAGGCGACGACCGACACCACCGAACCCGAGGCGACCGCCGACACCACCGAGCCCGGGGCGACCGCCGAGCCCGCCGAGGCCCGCGCATGACCGACCACGCCCCGCTGCGGGTCGTGCAGGTCGGCGCCGGCGGGATGGGCCGCGCCTGGCTCGGCACCGTCGCTGCCGACCCGGACGTCGAACTCGTCGGCGTCGTCGACCTCGACCTCGACGCCGCGCGCGCCGGGGCCGAGCTCGCCGGCGCCCCGACCGTCCCCGTCGGTCGTGACCTGCCCGCGCTCCTGGCGGACACCGGTGCCGAGGCCGTGCTCGACATCACGGTGCCCGTCGCCCACCACCCGGTCACGATGGACGCCCTGCACGCCGGGCTACCCGTCCTCGGTGAGAAGCCCGCGGCGCAGACCGTCGCCGAGGCGCTCTCCCTGGCCGCCGCCGCCGAGGCCACCGGGCAGCTGTTCATGGTGTCGCAGTCCCGTCGGTACAACGACCAGCTCGTCGCCTTCCGGCAGCACGTCCGCGCACTCGGCGGGGTCGGCAGCCTGAACACCCGCTTCGCGAAGGCCCCGCACTTCGGCGGCTTCCGTGAGGAGATGGACGACGTACTGCTCCTCGACATGGCGATCCACGCGTTCGACTCGGCCCGGTACGTGCTCGAGCGTGAACCGGTGTCGGTGTACTGCGAATCGTGGAACCCGGCGTGGTCCTGGTACCGCGGGGACGCGGACGCCGCCGCGGTCTTCACCTTCGAGGACGACGTCCGCTACGTCTACGACGGCTCGTGGTGCGCGCCCGGCGACGAGACCTCGTGGAACGGGGACTGGCGTGCGACCGGTGCGTCGGGCTCGGCGGCGTGGGACGGCGACCACGACCCGTCGAGCGTGATCGACGACGCACCCGGCACGCCGGCAGGTGCCGAGGGGGTCGGTACCGAGATCGCCGGGGCGCTCGCGTCCTTCGTCCGGGCGGTCCGCACCGGGACGACGCCCGACGGCGAGGTCCACGGCAACGTGATGAGCCTGGTGATGGTCGACGCGGCGATCGCCTCGGCGCGCTCGGGACAGCGGGTGGTGGTCGACGACGTGCTCGAGCAGGCGCACGCGACGGCGCTCGAGGTCGAGCGGGACGACGCGGTCCGCGAGCGGCTCGCCGCGTGGGGGTCGGTCCGGCAGGCGCTCGCCTCCGCGCCGGACCGGACGCCGGCGGGCTGACGCGAGCACGCGCCGGATCGCGACGCGGTACCGGACGGGAGGCGCGGTGCCGGCAGGCACCGCGCCTCCCGTCCGTCCC
>CAJYIG010000143.1 GCA_913774725.1 uncultured Curtobacterium sp.
GAGGACGACGTCGCCCTCCCGTTCGGTGCGGGGGTCGACGAGGACGCGGCGGGCACCGGTGACGGTCAGCATGCGAGGGATTCTGGCAGCCGCCTGTTTCCGGCCCGTGTCACCGCCGTGACGCGTCATGCGTCATCGAGAGCCGGTCGTGCCCACCGCGACCGGCACGGTCAGCGTCGCGGTACCGCGGAACCACCGGTTCGGAGGAGCCGATGCGGGAAGCGTCGGTACACGTCCGTCATGAGCTGTTGCTCGAACCACCGCGCAGCGAGCGCAGCCGCGTCCGGCGCGCTGCGTCCCCCGACGTCGCTGATCAGCTGGACCGGCGCACCAGGTCCGCCGTACCCGTCGTCGACGACGCCGGTGGTGCCCCACCAGGCACGGAGCGATGATGCGCGGTGCCCGTCGTGGCGGCAGAGCACCCAGAGCGTCGTGCGCGAGCCGGTCGTGCCCGGCACCTCGATGGACACCGCGAGCGGTTCGATCATCGTCTCGACCGTCGTGTCGTCCGGCGTCACGTCCGTGTTCCACGTCCCCGCGGACTCACGGAGTGGGATGAGGAACCCCTGGCAGAACGCATCGTGCAGGGGGTACTCACCCTCTGCGAACCAGCCGGGCCGCTGGGCCCCGGACGCTGTCGGGGACGCGCCCACCGCGCGCCCCGCTCCCGACCCGATGGTGCACAGCACGCCCTGCTCGTCTGGATCGGCGACGGGGAGCGGACCCGGGTGCGGTTCGACGGGTCCGTGCCCGCGACGCCTCGCCCATCTCCGCATGCGTCGAGGATCCCACGTTCCGGCGGAGCCGCGAGCATCGTCCGGGAAACCCGGCGGTGACACCCGCGAAACACGGGCACCCTAGGTTCGCCCCATGACGCAGACCCTGATCCGCGCCGGCTGGGTGCTCACCGCCGCACCGGACGACTCCGCCACGCCCGCAGCGATCCGCGACGGCGCCGTGCTGCTCGACGGGGACCGCATCGTCGCCGTCGGCACCTTCGCCGAGCTGTCCGCCGCACACCCGGACGCACCGGTCCGCGGGGGCGCGTACGACATCGTGACGCCGGGCTTCGTGAACACGCACGGTCACTTCAGCGAGGGCCTGATCACGGGCATCGGCTCGCAGTACACGCTGTGGGAGTGGCTGACGGCGCTGATCGGTCGCGTCAACCCGGTGATGACCCGCGAGAAGGCGTACGCCGGCACGGTGCTGCAGGGGATCCAACTGCTCCGGAGCGGCGTGACGACCGCGAACGACATGTTCTGCGCGGACCCGATGCCCGACGAGCCGGCCACGCCCGGTGTCGTGCAGGCCCTCGAGGACCTGGGCCTGCGCGGCGTCGTGTCGTTCGGCTCCGGCGACGTCGACCGCGACTTCGGCGCGACGCCGATCCTCGAGGAGTTCGAGGCGCTGCGCGAGGCCGCCGACGCCAGCCGCTACAGCACGTTCCGGGTCGGCGTCTCGTCGATCGGGCGGTACACCGACGACACCTGGCAGGAGCACGTCGACTACGCGGTCGCGGGCGGCCACGGGGTGCACGTGCACTTCCACGAAGTGCGCGAGGAGGTCACGGCCGCCCGGCAGCGCACCGGCCGCACGGCGATCGGCCACGCCGAGGCGACGGGCATGTTCCAGGTCCCGGTGATCGCCGCGCACAGCGTCTGGGTCGACCGCGAGGACCGCGAGCGCTACGCCACGAACGGCGTCGGCGTCGCCCACAACCCGGTCGCGAACGGCATCCTGGCCAGCGGCATCGCCCCGGTCGCCGAACTGCGGGCACTCGGCGTCCCGGTCGGCATCGGGGTCGACGGCCCTGCGTCGAACGACTCGCAGGACTTCCTGCAGGCGATGAAGACCGCGGCCCTGCTCGCCCGTGTCCGCGACCTGCAGGCCACCGCGATGAGCGCCCGGGAGGCGTTCGAGATGGGCACGATCGGCGGCGCCCGAGCCCTGCGCATGGAGGGCGAGATCGGCTCGCTCGAGCCCGGCAAGCGCGCGGACCTGGTCGTGTTCGACGGCGACTCCCCCACGCTCGCGAACGTGCACGACCCCTACCAGGCGGTCGTCTTCGTGGCCGGCAGCCGTGAGGTCCGCGACGTCTGGGTCGACGGCGAGCTGAGCGTCGCCGACGGCGACGTGACGAAGGTGGACGTCCGCGAGGCGGTGGACCGAGCACGACCGTTGGCCCGACAGCTGGTCGCCGAGGCGGGCCTGGAGCGCCTGTCGGCGCTCACCGGGGGCGCGCTCGACGACACCGAACGTCCGTAGCGGCGGACGCGATCCGGGCCGGGGACGCGCCGGACGGGAGGCGGTGCGCACGTCGTGTGCACCGCCTCCCGTCCGTCACCCCTCCGCTCGACGGCCCGTCACAGTTCCAGGACCAGGCGCGGGCAGCCGCGCCGGGCGCGCGACACGCAGACCATCATCGTGCGGTCGTCGGCCTGCTCCTCGGGACTGAGCACGGTGTCCCGGTGCTCCACCGCGCCCTCGAGGACGGGGGTCTCGCAGGTGCCGCACGTGCCCTCACGGCACGAGGACAGGACGAAGGCGCCAGCCTCCTCCGCGACCTCGAGCAGCGTGCGGTCGGCCGGCACCGTGACGGTCACACCGGTGACGGCGAGCTCGACCTCGAAGGGTTCCCCCGGGGCGTCCACGTCGGCGGCCGGCTCGAACCGTTCGACGCGCACGCTGCCCGCGGGCCAGTGCGCTGCGGCCGACTCGACGGCGTCCATGAGCCCGCGCGGGCCGCAGCAGTACAC
>CAJYIG010000144.1 GCA_913774725.1 uncultured Curtobacterium sp.
CGTGAGCCTCGCCGCCCTCGTCGTCGTCGGACTCGGCACCGGTCGGACGGGCCGTGGGAGGCCCGACCGTCAGACGAACCGGCGGGCGACCGTCCAGTAGGCCCGCATCACGGCCTGCAGGACACCGGCGCCCCGAGGCAGCGGGAACACCTGCTGGTCGAGCGTCGCGGTGAGCAGGCGCGCCATGTGGCGGTCGTCGACGACCGCAGCGGCCTCGACGCGGGCACGCCGTTCTGCGATCCACGCCTGGTTGTCGCGGATCCACCGGCGGGCCTCACGGTGCTGGGGCGCCCATCCCTGGGCGCGCGCGACCAGCCCCATGGCCAGGTCGATCGCCCACGCCGGAAGCGCGGTCGCGGCCCGCAGCCGTCGGCCGTACAGGGTCGACAGGAAGATCCGGCGGTTCCGCTCGAGCAGGAACATCTTGCGGGCGTTGCGGCTGAACTCGTAGTGGTGCAGGACGACCGCGTCCGGCACGAAGACGACGCGGAGGCCGAGCTGCCACGTGCGCCAGCTGAGGTCGACGTCCTCGTGGTAGGCGAAGTACGTGTCCTCGAAGCCGCCGAGTCGCTCCCAGAGCTCACGGCGCAGGACCAGCCCGGCGCCGGAGGCCGAGGCGACGTCCTGTTCGGTCGCGTGGGCCGTTGCCGGTTCGCCGTACGCGCCGGCCCAGCTCAGGCCGACGACGTGGACCGGGTTGCCGGCGGAGTTCATCGTGTCCGGTCGGTCGGCGAGCCGGATGCTGCCGCTGGCGATGCCGACGTCGGGTCGAGCGGCGACCTCGACGAGGGTGGCGAGGGCGTCCGGGCGGACCTCGGCGTCGGAGTTGACGAGGCCGAGGTAGGTGGTCCGGACACCGGCAGTACCGAGGTTGACACCGCCGGCGAACCCGAGGTTCTCCGCCGGGGTCACGACCCGGAGGCGCGGATCCGCGGGCAGCGTGCGCACGGCGTCCGACGTGCACCCGTTGTCGACGAGCACGACGGAGACGTCGACGTCCTCGGAGTCGAGGACCGAACGGACGGCGGCGTGCAGGACCGGCTCGTCACCGTACGCCAGCATGACGACGGTGACGTCCCGAGCGGTCATCCGCGGCGGTCCTGGTCCGGCAGGCCGGCTGCGTCGACCCGGAGGTCGGGGTCACCGGTCAGGCGCGCGCCCGTGGCGCTGTCAGCACCCGTCGCACTGCCACTCTGACGCTCGAGCCGGTCGATGCGCTCCTCGAGCAGGGCGCCGTGCTCGGCGAGCACGCGGGTCTTCTCCTCGAGCACGGTGAGCTCTGCGCTCTGCGACACCGAGACCATGAACAGCAGGACGATGCAGACGAAGAACCCGAGGTTCGTCGGCACCGAGAAGCCGAGCGCTGCCGCGGTGCCCTCGAGCAGGCCCGGGAAGACCGCGAGCAGCACGAGGCACGCGACGACGATGCCGAAGACGTACGTGACGACGTTCACGAGCCGGGGACCTCCGAGGTGCGCAGGGCGAGCCGGGGACGCCAGAGGGCGATCACGAGCGCCATCGCGGCCCGGCCCAGGTAGATCATGGCCTTGAACGGGGCGTGCGACGGGACACCGCCGGCGCGCACCCGCATGGCGACGGGGATCTGTTCGATGGAGCAGCCCGCACGGGCTGCGAGGACGAGCGACTCCACCGTGTCGCCGAGGTACTCGGCCGGGTAGTGCGCCGCGAAGAGCGTCAGTGCACGGGGGCCGGCGCCGCGGAAGCCCGACGTGGTGTCGGTCAGCTTGGTCCGGGCGATGCGGGACACGACCGACGCGAGCACCACCATCGCCCAGCGGCGGGGACCGCGGGTCTCGTAGTCGCCGACCCCGGCGAACCGGGCGCCGATCACGACGTCGTTGCGCTGCAGGGCATCGAGGATCTGCGGGACACCGGAGGGGTCGTGCTGCCCGTCCGAGTCGACCTGCACCGCGTACCGGAAGCCGTTGGCGACCGCGTACTTGAAGCCCGCGCGCATGGCACCGCCGACGCCGAGGTTGAACGGCAGGTCGAGCACGGTCGCGCCCGCGGCCCGTGCCACGGCGGCCGTGTCGTCCGCCGAACCGTCGTTCACGACGAGCACGGTGACCCCCGGGAGGGCGGTCTGGACCTCGCGCACGACGTCGCCGACCACCGCGCTCTCGTTGAACGCGGGCATGACGATGAGTGTCTGCTCGAGCATGGACATGCCGTCGATGCTACCAACGGGCGACCACTGCTCAGACTCGTCCGGCGTGCCCGGCGTGCCCGGCGTGCCCGGCGTGCCCGGCGACCCGTGGCGCCGCGGGGTCGCCGTCAGGTCTGGTCGCGCGGCAGGTGCCGCCGCCACGAGCGCCGACGGGCGGCCACGACGATCACGGTGGCGAACACCATCAGACCTGCGCCGTGCAGCAGGTAGCTCTCCGCGGTGCTCGTCACCGCGAGGAGCACGAGGATCGCGGCCGGCCACACGTAGGCGACACCGGGGAAGGTCGTCGCGGTCACCCAGGCGCGGGCGAACGCCAGCCCGCCCGCGACCGCGAGCAGGAGCGCGCCCGCGAGCCCGACCTGCAGGTAGGCGTCGACGAAGGCGGAGAGGCCGGAGGTGAACCGCGCTCCCGACGGGTCGACGAGGGTGGTGAACGGGAAGACGTCCTCCGTCGGCCAGGCGCCGACCCAGCCACGCCCCTGCATCGGGTCCTGTTCGCCGAGCAGCCGGATCTGCGACCAGAGACCGAGCCGTGTCGCGGTCCCGCCGGCGGCACCGATCTCGGCGAGGACCCGGTGCCGGAACAGCACGGCCAGCACGGCCATGCCCAGCACCGCGCCGCCGAGCACGGTGTTGACGACGGGCCGGGTCGTCGGTGCGGCGTGCCGCAGCGCCCAGAGGGCCAGGGCGGTCACGGCCAGTGCGATCATCGCGATCCCGGTGATGGGGGACTGCACGAGCATGAGCGCGATCACGGCGAGGGCGGTGGAGGCGACGGCCCGCCAGGTCGTCACCGAGCGGGTGAGGAACTCGACCACGAACGTGACCAGGGCGGTCGCGGCCACGAAGCCCATGAAGTTGCGGTTGCCGCCGATCCCCTGGATGGGTCCGCCGTAGGCGATGTCGCCCCGGATGCCGAACGCGGGGATCGGGACGTCGAGCACGAGCCCGGAGAGCACCTCGAGACCGAGCGCCACGACGAGCAGGATGCGGAAGGCGTCACCGGCCGCGCGGATCACCTGCACGAGGTCGCGGCCGAGCGCCAGGTAGAGCCCGAGTCCGACGAAGCAGACCGTCTCGACCACGCCGCGCAGCGCGTACCAGGAGTACTCGCTCCACACCACGCTCAGGGCGCAGAAGCCGACGAAGGCGAGCAGCGAGAGGGGCAGGACCCCGTGCCACTCGATCCGGTAGCGCTGCCCGAGCAGACTGAGCCCGGCGAGCACCACGAGGGTGACGAGCACGGCCCAGGTGCCGGCGGCGCCGACCATCGCGTGGACGGCGGGCTCGCCGAAGGCGAAGAGCAGGATCGCCGTCGCGAGCGCCTGGCTGAAGCGACCGCCCGCCGAGAAGCCGATCCACGCCGACAGGTAGCGCCGAGCGAGCGCTCGCCTGCTCAGCCCGTGGTCCGTCACGCGTCCATCCTCTCGCACCGTGCCGGGAGACTTCGACGTATCGCGGAGCGTCGATATCGCAGACCGCGATGGTCCGGCTAGGTTCGGCCGTCGATGGAGCGCCGAGCCGACCCGCCACCGTCGTCCCGTTCGGGGCACCGGGGCGCGGGACGACGTGCCCACCGGCCCCTCGGCCCGGCGTCGGCGGAAGCGCTCGTCGCGCTCGTCGTGCTCGTCGGAGCGGTCGCGACGGCGTGGTGGCGGCTCGGCGCCGTCGCGCGGGGGACCGCCTGGGCCGAGGACGGCGGGCTGTTCCTGCGCGAGCGCATCGCGCACGGCGTCGACGGGACGCTCCTGCGTCCCTACGGCGGCTACCTGCACCTCGTCCCACGTCTGGTCGTCGACCTCGCCGTGCACCGTCCGATCGAGCAGTACGCGCTGACCGTGTCGGCGGCCTCGTGCGTGGTCGTGGGCGTCGTCGCCGCGGCCGTGTTCGTGCTGTCCCGCGACGTCCTCCCGGGCCGCACGATGCGGCTGCTGCTCGCCGCCGTGCCGGTCGTCCTCCCGCTGGCCCCGGTCGAGATCGCCGGCAACGCCGCGAACCTGCACTGGTACGCGCTCGTCCTCGTCCCCTGGCTGTTCGCGTACCGAGCGCGGTCCTGGTGGAGCGCGGCGGTCGTCGCGGTGCTCGCCCTGGCGGCGACGCTCACCGAGCTGCAGGCCGTCGTCTTCCTGCCGCTCCTCGCGCTGGCGTGGTGGCCGGCGCCCCGGGGTGCGCCCGGTCGAGCGGACGGTACCGGCCGCTCGGACGGAGCGGCGGTGCGGCTCCGTGCCCTCCCGGTGACGGTGGCGGCGCTCGGTGGCGGGACGGCCCAGGTGGTGACGGCCCTGACGACCGAGCGCGCGTCGGAACGTGGGCACCCGGCCCCGTCCGACGTCGTCGCCGGCTACCTGCTGCAGCCGGTCGCCGGTCTCTGGGACCGGCGGGTGGCCCCGGTGGGCGCAGCGGTCGCCGAACACGGCCCGTGGGTGCTGGTGGGGCCGGCGCTCGCGGTCCTCGCGCTGCTCGTGGTCGCCCTCGTCGTCGCGCCGTGGCGCGCCCGCGTGCTCCTCGTGGCGCTCGCCGGCGGGTCCGTGGTGGTGTGGACGGCCGCGCTGCTCGCCAACGCCCCGGCGGACGGCCGGTGGAGCACGCTCGACGCCGTCGGGCTCGCCGCCGTGGGTCCGAGCCGCTACGCAGCCGCCGCCGGCATGCTCCTGCTGTCCGCGGTGGTCCTGTCCGCCGCCCTGCTGGTCGACAGCGGCGCGGGGCGGGTGCGCCGGACCCGGCCGGGAGGCACGGGGCACGTCCTCCGGTCGGCCCTCGGCTGGTGCGTGGTCGCGCTGGTGGTCGCGACGAGCGTCACGAACGCCGCCCCGGGCGCGTCGACGCGGAGCGACGGTCCGGAGTGGGCACCGCAGGTGCGGGACGCGGAGCCGTCGTGCCGGGCCGACCCGACGCGGTTGCTCGAGGTGCGGACGGCACCGTGGTCGGCCCAGGTGCCCTGCGCCCTGGTCCTGCGGGACCGCTGACCCGGGTGGGCGCACGAGCACGGTGTCCGGGCGCGGAGCCGACGGTCAGTCCGCCGTCGCGCCCCGGAACGTCCGGACGGCGACCGGGAT
>CAJYIG010000145.1 GCA_913774725.1 uncultured Curtobacterium sp.
CTCGGCCGAGTACACCGAGCCGGTGGGGTTCGAGGGTGAGCAGAACAGCAGCGCCTTGGTCCGCGGCGTGCGGGCGGCCTCGAGCTGCTCCACCGTGACGAGGTAGTCCTGGTCGCTGCCGGCGAAGACCTCGACCGGAGTGCCGCCGGCCAGGCTGATCGCCTCGGGGTAGGTGGTCCAGTACGGGGCGGGGAGGAGGACCTCGTCGCCCTCGTCGACGATCGTCTGGAAGGCCTGGTAGACGGCCTGCTTGCCGCCGTTGGTGATGACGACCTGCGACGGGTCGACCGTGACACCGGACTCGCGGGCGGTCTTCTCGGCGACGGCCCGCTTCAGCTCGGGCAGGCCGGTCGCGGGCGTGTAGCGGTGGTTCGCCGGGTCCTGCACGGCCAGGACGGCCGCGTCGACGACGTGCTGGGGCGTCGCGAAGTCCGGCTCGCCCGCGGCGAACGAGATCACCGGGCGACCGGCGGCCTTCAGCGCCTTCGCCTTGGCATCGACCTTCAGGGTCGCGGACTCCGCGATCGCGGCGATGCGCGACGCGATGCGCGGACGGTCGGCGGATGCGTCGACGGTGGTCTGCGCGTGCTCGGGGGCGGTGGACTCGGGGCCGGGGGCTGCGGTGCTCACGGCCACGAGCCTACCGGCGCGGCACGCCGGGGGAGCGGCCGAGTGGACAGCGTGTGACGTACTCCCGTACACTCGACCACCGGCGCACGGAACGGTGACGGAACGTGTGCCAGGGGGTCTCGACCCTCACAGGGCGGTGGCTCAATTGGTAGAGCAGCGGTCTCCAAAACCGCAGGTTGCAGGTTCGAGTCCTGTCCGCCCTGCAAGTCTGGAAGGTGTGAAGGTGGCGAGCAAGGACATGGAGACGACGACGGACGACGTCGTCGCGAAGGCCAAGGCCGACCGTGCTCAGCGTGGTGGCCCGATCGCCGCCATCGCCCTCTTCATCCGCCAGGTCATCGGCGAGCTCCGCAAGGTCGTCACGCCGACGCGCAAGGAGCTCTTCAGCTACACCGGCGTCGTGCTCGTCTTCGTCGTCGTGATGATGATCCTCGTGTCGATCCTCGACTTCGTCTTCGGACTCGGGGTCGGCTACGTGTTCGGCAACGGTCCGACGGTCTGATCCGTCGTCGACCGGCTGGTCCGACTGCGGCCGGCCGCGTCCGTCCACCTGGCCGGACACGGACAGGAGTACGGTCTCCCCGAGACGGCGACGGACGCGAACCGCTCCGGCCACTCACCCGATCCGCACCACCGAACGGAAAGAACCGCAGTGTCTGACTACTCCCGCGACGACATCGACCTCGCCACGGCTGCTGAGCAGTCCTCCGAGGTCGAGGAGAACCAGGAAGGCGACGTCGAGACCGCCGAGGGCCGTTCGGTCGAGTCCGCCGAGGAGCGCGCGATCTCCGTCGAGGACGAGGACGACGACTCCCTCGGCCTGAGCGACGAGCCGGACGACGGCACGGTCGACGCCTCCGTCGACGAGACGCTCACCGCACTGGCCGAGTCCCGCGACCCCGAGGCGGACGCCGTCGTGGACGACGCGCTCGAGATCGACTCCGCCGATGAGGCCGAGGCTGCGGTCGAGGCCGTCGAGGACGAGGAGGAGTCCGAGCTCGAGGACGCCACGGCAGCCGAGGCGAACGAGACGCTCGCCGCGGACGAAGCCCTCGACGCCGACGACGAGCCCGCCGAGGTCGACCCGTACGACGCCTTCAAGGCCGAGCTGCGGATGAAGCCGGGCAAGTGGTACGTCATCCACTCCTACGCGGGCTTCGAGCGCCGCGTGAAGTCGAACATCGAGAACCGCATGATCTCGATGTCGATGGAGGACTCGATCTACCAGGTCGAGGTCCCGATGGAGGACGTCGTCGAGATCAAGAACGGGCAGCGCAAGCTGGTCACCCGGGTCCGGATCCCCTCGTACGTGCTCGTCCGCATGGACCTCAACGAGGACTCGTGGTCGGTCGTCCGCCACACCCCCGGCGTCACCGGCTTCGTGGGCAACGCCCACAACCCGACGCCGCTGCGCTTCGACGAGGCGTTCGGCATGCTGAAGTCGCTCGTCCAGGTCGCCGAGGCCGCGCCCACCAAGGGCGGCGCGAAGTCCGGTGGTGCCGCACAGGCGCAGCCCCAGGCCGAGGTCGACTTCGAGATCGGCGAGACGATCACGATCAAGGAGGGCTCGTTCGCGGGTCTGCCGGGGTCGATCTCCGAGATCAAGCCGGAGAGCGGCAAGCTCACGGTCCTCGTGTCGCTGTTCGAGCGCGAGACCCCGGTCGAGCTGAGCTTTGACCAGGTCACCAAGCTCTAGTTCGTCCCAGGGCGTCGACCCGGTCCGACCGATCGGGTAGACTACTGAGGTTTGGCCCCGCGTGCTGTGGCATGCGGGGCTTCACCGCGGTCCGGATCCGCCGGGCCAGCGGGAGAGTGCACGGGTCCCCGTGCGTTCGATTCCAGGAGGAAGCACAACATGGCACCGAAGAAGAAGGTCACGGGCCTCATCAAGCTGCAGATCAACGCGGGCGCCGCCAACCCGGCCCCGCCGATCGGTCCTGCGCTCGGTCAGCACGGCGTGAACATCATGGAGTTCTGCAAGGCGTACAACGCCGCGACCGAGTCGCAGCGCGGGAACGTCGTGCCGGTCGAGATCACCGTCTACGAGGACCGTTCGTTCACGTTCGTCCTCAAGACCCCGCCGGCCGCAGAGCTGATCAAGAAGGCCGCGGGTGTGCAGAAGGGGTCCTCGACCCCGCACACGGTCAAGGTCGCGAAGATCTCGATGGACCAGGTCCGTCAGATCGCCGAGACCAAGCAGGCCGACCTGAACGCCAACGACATCGAGCAGGCCGCGAAGATCATCGCCGGCACCGCTCGTTCGATGGGCATCACGGTCGAGGCGTAAGCCTCAGCGCCCCACACACCCCGACCCCTTTCCGTGGGAGAGCCTCGCCGGCTCGTCAACCACGTAGCTCCTGAGGAGAACACCATGGCGAAGAAGTCCAAGGCCTACCAGGCCGCGGCCGCGAAGATCGAGGCCGACAAGTTCTACACCCCGACCGAGGCCGTCGCCCTCGCGAAGGAGACCGGCTCGGCGAAGACCGACTCCACCGTCGAGGTCGCGCTGAAGCTCGGCGTCGACCCCCGCAAGGCCGACCAGATGGTCCGCGGCACGGTCATCCTGCCGCACGGCACGGGCAAGACCGCCCGCGTCATCGTCTTCGCCGTGGGCGCTGCGGCCGAGGCCGCCATCGCAGCCGGTGCCGACGAGGTCGGTGGCGACGAGCTCATCGCGAAGGTGGCCGAGGGCTACACCGCGTTCGACTCCGCCGTCGCGACGCCGGAGCTCATGGGCAAGGTCGGCCGTCTCGGCAAGGTGCTCGGCCCCCGTGGCCTCATGCCGAACCCGAAGACCGGCACCGTGACCCCGAACGTGGCGCAGGCCGTCAACGACATCAAGGGCGGCAAGATCGAGTTCCGCGTCGACAAGCACGCCAACGTGCACTTCGTCGTCGGCAAGGCCTCGTTCACGCCGGAGCAGCTCGACGAGAACATCTCGGCCGCGCTCGAGGAGATCGTCCGCCTCAAGCCGTCCGCCTCGAAGGGTCGCTACATCACGAAGGGCGCCGTCTCGACGACCTTCGGACCGGGCATCCCGCTCGACGTCAACGCCATCTGATCGACTGATCAGTCACAGGAAGGCCCGCACCGATCCCGGTGCGGGCCTTCCTGCGTACCGGGCCCGTGTCCCGATAGCGTGGCACCGTGCGCATCCTCGTGAACTCACTGCGGCTCCTCGCCGTGATCGGCGTCGTGGCCGCGGTGCTCGGCCAGTGGCTCGTCAGCTCCAGGCTCGCGGGCTACAACCCGTTCAACTTCTTCGGCTACTTCACGATCCAGTCGAACATCCTCATCGGCATCGCGTTCGCGGTCACCCTGGTCGCGGCAGCCCGACGCAAGCGCGCCGACCTCGGCGTGAGTGTCCTCCGTGGCGCAGCGACGGTCTACATCGCGACCACCGGCATCGTCTACAACACACTGCTCGTCGGCGCTGCCGTCGAGAACACGGTCCCGTGGTCGAACGACCTGCTGCACAAGTGGATCCCGCTCTACGCCGTCCTCGACTGGCTGCTGTTCTCCGACCGCGCGCGACTGCTCTTCCGCCACATCTGGTGGTTCCTGCTCTACCCCGCGGTCTGGACGGTCGTCGTCCTGGTGCGGGGTGCGACGGACGGCTGGGTGCCGTACCCGTTCCTGAACCCGTCGCAGGGCTACGGCGTCGTCACGCTGTACTGCATCGGTGTCGGGGTCACGATCGCCCTTCTCGGCGTCCTCGTGGTCGGGATGAGTCGGTTGCGACTCGTGAAGGTCTAGACCCGGAACGCCCGCAGCTTGTCGAGCACCAGGTCGGCGAGCTGCACGAGTCCGCGGATCTGGTCGTCGTCGCGGTCCACCCAGCGGCACTCCGGCTCGTCGGCGACGGGCACGAAGTCGTCGTGCCGCTCCCACACGAACAGGGTGCGGTCGGCACCGAGGACGTACTGCTGCCACCAGACCTGGCGCAGGTAGTGCCGGGGGATGCTCCGCCACGCCTTGCCGGTGGTCTTGATCTCGGCGAGCACGAGGCGCGCGGACGCGTCGTACCCGACGCCGTCCGGGGTGGCGAGATGTGCCCGGTTCGTGCTCGCGTGGAACAGGTGCGCAGAGGGCTCGATGCCGTGCGTGGCGGCGACCCAGGCGGCGATGACGGGCTCGCGGTCCTTGCCGTGCTCGGTCCAGGCGTTGCCCGAGAACCGGGAGCCGTAGCGCTTCTCGGCGACGACCGCCTCGACGGCGCGCAGCGACGCGAGCCGTGCGACGTCGGTGGCGGTGATCCCCATCGCGCGGGCGCGGAGCCAGGCCACCCGGTCGGACGAGTGCGCGACGATCCGTTCGGTGTGCCCGCGGAGCGCGGTGAACGCGTCGTGCACGCCCGCCGCGGAGCGCGGACCCGGGGCGGACCGCCCGACGGCAGCGGGCGCAGTTGCCGACAGTGCGCCGGACGCGGCCGGCGTGGCGGAGGCGGGGAGGGCCTCCAGGCCGGGGTCCAGGTCGCCCCACAGGGTGGGCTGCACGATCGTCACCCGACGATTCTCACCCCGCGGGCCGACACCGCGCGAACCGACGCGCGCGGCGTCCGCCCTCAGGAGACGAGCGCTCGTCCCTCCGCGGGGGCGACGAGCTCGTCGACACCGGCGGGGGAGAGCGCGTACCCGATGGCCAGCGCGGCCGCGCCCTGCAGCGCGGCGACCGAGCCGGCGCGGGACTGCGCGATCACGAGGTGCTCCGTGGCGAGCGGCATCGAGCGGGCGTAGACGACCTCACGGACGCCGGCGAGCAGGTGCTCCCCGGCGCGCGTGATCGAGCCACCGAGCGCGATCACCGACGGGTTGACGAGGGAGACGCAGGTGGCGAGCACCTCGCCGATGTCCCGGCCGGCCTGGCGGACGGCGCCGATCGCGTCGAGCTCGGAGCGTTCGACCAGGGCGATGACGTCGCCGCTGGTGTGCACGTCGTGGCCCTTCGCCCGCAGCGCGCGCGCGATCGCGGGACCGGAGGCGACCGCCTCGAGGCAGCCGGTGTTGCCGCAGTGGCAGGGGGCGTCGCCGGCGCGCGACACCCGCACGTGACCGATGTCGCCTGCGGTGCCCTGCGCGCCGCGGCGGAGCTGGCCGTCGGAGACGATGCCCGACCCGATGCCGGTCGCCACCTTCACGAAGAGCAGGTGGTCCACGTCCGGCCAGCCGTGCGCCCGTTCGCCGAGCGCGGCGATGTTCACGTCGTTGTCGAGCAGGACGTGCGCGGACAGGTGACCCCGCAGCCACCCGGGGACGTCGAAGCCGTCCCACCCCGGCATGATCGGGGGGTTCGCCGGACGCCCGGTGGAGAACTCGACGGGGCCGGGCACGCCGATGCCCATCGCGACGACGTCGTCGCGGGCGCGGCCGACCTCGTCGAGCAGTGCGTCGACGGTCTCGACGAGCCACGTGAGCGTGGGGACCGGGCCCGCGGCGATGTCGATCGCCGCCTCGCGCGTCGCCAGTGCTGCACCGACCAGGTCCGTCACGGCGACGCGCCCGTGCGACGCGCCGAGGTCGGCGGCCACGACGAGTCGGGCGCGGGGGACGAGGGCGACCTGGGCCGGAGGACGGCCGCCGGTCGACGCCGCGGTCTCCACGGGACCCACGAGCCCCACGTCGACGAGGGCGTCCAGGCGCACGGCGATCGTCGAGCGTGCGAGTCCCGTCAGGGCGGCGAGCTCCGCCCGGGTCCGCGGCACGCCGTCGCGGAGGATCTGGAAGAGCTCGCTCGCTCCGACCGGAGGCGACGCTGCCGTCCGGGTGAAGTCGACCATGTCGGGAGTGAAGCACACATCGATCGCGCCACGCAACGAAGACTGTCGACGGTGACACAACTTTTGCTTGACCGCCGACAGAAGCGGCCATAGTGTGACGCTCGATCACTGACGATCCACCATCTCGACGAGGAGAACCCCTGGTGACACAACCCCTGTCGGTCCAGCTCTACACCGTGCGGGACGCCCTCTCGGCGGACCTGCCGGGCACGCTGCAGCGCATCGCGTCCATCGGCTACACGAACGTCGAGGCCTTCGGGTTCGTCGACCGCGCCGAGGAGCTGCGCGACGCCCTGGCTGCCGCAGGCCTGCAGGTCCCGAGCGGCCACGCCCGGCTGCTGGACGCCGCCGAGCAGGATCTCGAGCGCATCTTCCACGCCAGTGTCACGGTCGGTCTCGGTACCCTGATCGACCCGCACATCGACGAGGCGCGCTGGACGACCCGCGAGGACGTCGAGGCGATCGCCCGCGAGCTCAGCGCACTGGCTCCCCGCGCCGCCGACCACGGACTCGTGCTCGGCTACCACAACCACGCGTTCGAGTTCTCGAACCGAATCGACGGTGTGAGCGCCTACGAGGTCTTCGCGGACGCGCTGTCCGACGACGTCGTACTCGAGCTCGACACCTACTGGGCGAAGGTCGGCGGAGACGACCCGGTGGCCGTGCTGCAGCGCCTCGGCGACAAGGTGCAGTTCCTGCACGTCAAGGACGGCGACGGGTCGCACGACGACAAGCGGCAGGTCGCGGTGGGGAACGGCGTGATGCCGATCCGCGACATCGTCGCCGCGGCGCCCGACGCCCTGCACGTCGTCGAGCTCGACGACCACGAGGGCGACGTGTTCCAGGCCGTGGCCGACTCGTACACGTTCCTCGAGGGGGCCCGGGCATGACCGACACGACCGCAGCCACCGGGACCCCCGCGGTCGACGGTGCCCGTCGCACCGGTCCGGTCGGCGTCGGTGTCATCGGCGCCGGCGTCATCTCGGACCAGTACCTGTCGAACCTCACGGTGTTCCCCGACGTCGAGGTCCGCTTCATCGCCGACATCGACGTGCCCCGTGCCGCCGCCCAGGCCGAGAAGTGGGGCGTCGCCGGGTCCGGCTCGGTCGAGCAGCTCCTCGCCGACGACGACATCGAGATCGTCGTCAACCTGACGATTCCCGCCGCGCACGTCGAGGTCGCCCTGCAGGTGCTCGCCGCCGGCAAGCACGTCTGGGGGGAGAAGCCCTACGCGCTCGACCGTGCCAGTGCCGCCGTGCTCCGCGACGCGGCACGTGCCGCGGGCAAGACCGTGAGCGTGGCCCCGGACACGTTCCTCGGCGCCGGGCTCCAGACCGCGCTCCGCGTCGTCCGCGAGGGTCGGATCGGCACTCCGCTCAACGGCCTGACGCTGTTCCAGAGCCCCGGCCCGGAGTCGTGGCACCCGAGCCCCGAGTTCCTCTTCGCACACGGGGCCGGACCGCTGTTCGACATCGGCCCGTACTACATCACGACCCTCGTGCAGGCGTTCGGACCGGTCGCGAAGGTCACCGCCACGGCGTCGAGGGCCCGTGCCACCCGGACGATCGGCTCAGGCCCGAAGGCCGGCACCGAGTTCCCCGTCGAGGTCCCGACGAACCACTCCGCGCTCATCCAGTTCGAGCACGGCGGGAGCGCGCAGAGCGTGTTCTCGTTCGAGTCGGACCGCGGTCGCACCGGTTTCGTCGAGATCGCGGGGGAGACCGGCACGGTCGTGTTCCCCGACCCGAACAACTTCGACGGCGACACCGAGCTGTACGCGCACGGCGCCGAGGAGCCCGAGACCGTCCCCGCGGTCGGCTCCACCTACTCGCGCGGCACCGGCGTGGTCGACCTGGCTCGTTCGCTCCGCGCCGGCGAGGAGAACCGGGTCCCCGGCGCCCTCGCCTTCCACGTCCTCGACGTCATGGTCTCCATCGCCGAGGCAGCCGAACGTGGTGAGACCGTGCTCGTGGAGAGCACCGTCGAACCCTCTCCGACCCTCCCCGAGGGCTGGGACCCCGCGGCGTCCACCCTGTCCTGACGGACGGCGCCGGCCGGACCCGTCCGACGACGGACGGACACCTGGCCGGGACACCGCACCACACAGCAGCACCCGACAGCACGACCAGTACCACGCACCACCTCCTGCACCACCTCAACGACGAGAAAGTAGAGAGTCATGCGCACTGCCATCCGCGCACTGGCCATCACCGCGGCCGCGGCACTCACCGTGACCGGCCTCGCAGCCTGCTCCTCGGGTTCGTCCGGTTCGTCCGGCGACTCGAAGACGCTCACCTACTGGGCGTCCAACCAGGGCACGTCCCTGCAGAACGACAAGGAGGTGCTCACCCCCGTCCTCGAGAAGTTCACGAAGGAGACCGGGATCAAGGTGAACCTCCAGGTCATCGGTTGGAACGACCTGCAGACGAAGATCACCACCGCCGTCACCTCGGGTCAGGGCCCGGACGTGGTCAACATCGGCAACACCTGGGCGACCTCGCTCCAGGCCACCGGCGCCTTCCAGGAGTTCGGTGACTCGGAGATGAAGGCGATCGGCGGTGCCGACAAGTTCGGCAAGGTCGCGCTCTCCACCGGCGGTGCCCCCGGCAAGACCGTCACGAGCGTCCCGCTCTACGGTCTCGCCTACGGCCTGTACTACAACAAGCAGATGTTCCAGGACGCCGGTCTCCAGGCACCCACCACGTGGGAGGAACTGACGGCGGACGCCAAGAAGCTCACCACGGGCGACCAGTACGGCTTCACCATCGCCGGCGGGTCGTACACCGAGAACGCCCACTTCGCGTTCATCAACTCGGCGCAGAACGGTGGCGAGTGGTTCGACAAGGACGGCAAGCCGACCTTCACCGAGAAGGCGAACGTCGACGGCATCAAGCGCTACCTCGACCTGATGCAGTCGGACAAGGTCGTCAACACCTCGAACGCCCAGTACGACAACGGCACGCAGGCGGTCTCGGACTTCGCGAACAAGAAGGCCGCGATGATGCTGACGCAGAACAACGCGAACGCCACCATCACGTCCAACGGCATGTCCGCCGACCAGTTCGGCGTGGTGCCCTTCCCGGCACCCGAGGGCGCGAAGGACATCGCGTCCTTCCCGGCCGGCATCAACCTGTCGATCTTCAAGAACACGAAGAACAAGGACGGCGCGCTCGAGTTCGTGAAGTTCATGACGAGCGAGTCGACGCAGAGCACGCTCGACAAGCCGTACTCGGCGCTGCCGGTGCTCGCCTCCGCTGCCGACTCGGTCACCGACGAGCAGACGAAGACGTTCCTCGACATCTACAACAACAAGGCGAAGCCGCTCCCGCTGGTGCCCGCCGAGGACCAGTTCGAGTCGACGGTCGGCAAGGCGATGAACGACATGTTCGCCAAGATCGCCACCGGCGGCACGGTGTCCGACAGCGACATCAAGACGGCCCTGCAGACCGCGCAGGACCAGGTCTCGCAGTCGGTCGGCTAGTCGGCCCGGAGGCCCGGGGTGCGTCCGCAGGACGCGCCCCGGGCCTCGCCCCTCCACACCCGGCCCCGTGCCGGGGGTGAGCCGATCGGCTCACGCTGGTCGATCCTCCAGGCCGCTGCCACGGCCCGGCGGACGACGCACCCGATCCCGTCATCGCCGGAAGGCCACCACCCATGACCACCTCGGTCCTGCCCGACTCCGAGCGCATCGACCTGACCCGTACGAAGGCCCCGACCCTGTCGGGGCCGCAGCCGGGTCGGAAGCCGAAGCGCCACTGGCTGCCGTACGCACTCGTCGCACCCGCCGTCCTGTTCGAGCTGCTGATCCACATCGTGCCGATGCTCACCGGCATCTGGATCTCGTTCGTCCAGCTCACCAAGTACTTCATCGCGAACTGGGGTGCCGCGCCCTTCGCCGGGCTGCGCAACTACTCGGTCGCGATCGACTTCGACCAGGCCATCGGCAAGGGCGTCCTCAACTCGTTCCTCATCACCTGCGGCTACACGATCATCGTCGTCGCACTGGCGTGGACCTTCGGCATGGCCGCGGCGGTCGCACTGCAGAAGCCGTTCAAGGGACGCGGGCTCTTCCGCACGCTGTTCCTCGTGCCCTACGCGCTGCCGATGTACGCCGGCATCATCACCTGGAAGTTCATGTTCCAGCGGGACTCGGGCGCCGTGAACCACGTCCTCGTCGACCAGCTCGGGCTGTTCGGCGGGCAGGGGCCCTTCTGGCTGATCGGCTCGAACGCGTTCGTGTCCGTCGTGGTCGTCGCGATCTGGAAGACCTGGCCGTTCGCGTTCCTCATGCTCATGGCCGGCCTGCAGTCGGTGCCGAACGATGTCTACGAGGCCGCCTCGGTCGACGGCGCGAAGCCGTTCCGGCAGTGGCGCTCGATCACGCTGCCGATGGTCCGCCCGGTCAACGTGACGCTCGTGCTCGTGATGTTCCTCTGGACGTTCAACGACTTCAACACGCCCTACGTGCTGTTCGGCTCGACCGCGCAGCCGCCGGCCGCCGACCTGCTCAGCTTCCACATCTACAACGCGTCGTTCATCACCTGGAACTTCGGCTCCGGTGCCGCGATGAGCGTCCTGCTCCTGCTCTTCCTGCTCATCGTCACGGGCATCTACCTGGCCGTGACCAACCGGAGGTCCGTCCGTGCGTGAAACAATGGGCGCCAAGTCCTTCAAGGTCGTCACGATCGTCCTGCTGACGCTGTTCACGGTCGTGCCGCTCTACGTGATGATCACCACGGCGATGAAGCCGCTCGGAGACGTGCAGAACAACTTCACGTGGATCCCGACGACCATCACCTTCCAGCCGTTCATCGACATGTGGTCCACGGTGCCGCTCGCGAAGTACTTCGTGAACTCGCTCGTGGTCTGCACGATCGCGACGCTGTTCTCGCTGATCATCGCGACCTTCGCCGCCTACGGCGTGTCGCGGTGGAACTTCCGGGGCAAGAGCACCTTCACCACGGCGGTGCTCTCCACCCAGATGTTCCCGGGCGTGCTGTTCCTGCTGCCGCTGTTCCTCATCTTCACGAACCTCGGCAACGCGCTCGGCATCCAGCTCGTCGGGTCGTGGCTCGGGCTGATCATCACCTACCTGACGTTCACGCTGCCGTTCTCGATCTGGATGCTCTCGGGCTACTTCGAGACCATCCCGCGCGAGCTCGACGAGGCCGCGATGGTCGACGGTTCCGGTCCGATGGGCGCGCTGTTCCGGGTCATCCTGCCCTCGGCCCGCCCGGGACTCGTCGCGGTCGGCATCTACTCGTTTATGACCGCGTGGGGCGAGGTCCTCTTCGCCTCGGTGATGACGAACGGCGACGGGCAGCTGCTCGCGAACGGTCTGCAGCAGTACTCCACGCAGACGAACGTGTACTGGAACCAGATCATGGCGGCGTCGCTCGTCGTGTCGATCCCGGTCGTGGTGGCGTTCCTCATCGTGCAGCGCCAGTTCGTGGCCGGTCTGACCGCGGGCGCGGTGAAGTAGGGGGAGCGCAGTTTCCGCTCGGGCAGTTCCGCGAAAGCGACAGATCTGCGGCAACGGTTGCCGGAGATCTGTCGCTTCCGCGTACCGGACAGGATGGACGCATGACAGCGACACGCGGGCGGCAACTGCTGCCGGGACAGACCAGCCGGGTGCACGTGTACGAAGTGGCCTCGCGGACGAGTCGGCTCGTGTTCGAGTCGGACACGGTGCTCGTCGAGGCGCCGAACGTCCTCGACGACCACACGCTCGTGCTGAACGGCGGCGGTGACCTCTGGCTGCTGCCGCTCCCGGAGGCCGACGACGACCGCGTGCTCGACGAGACCGCGCTCGTGCCCGTGCCGATGCCCGGGGTCGACGAGATCAACAACGACCACGTGCTCGACCCGTCGGGGGAGTCCGTCGTCGTGAGTGCCCGCGACGGTGAGCTGTACCGCGTGCCGCTGCCCGAGGGTGGCTCGGCCACGCGCATCACCGACACACGGGCGGCGCTGCCGATCGTGCGGAAGTACTACCTGCACGGCATCGCGCCGGACGGCTCGACGCTCGCGGCGATCGTCGGGGAGCGAACGACGGACGGTGTCTGGACGACCGACGTCGCCCTCGTCGCCCCGGAGTCCGGAGCCACGACGTTCCTGACCCGCGACGAGCACCCGGACGACGGCTGCGCGATCACGCCGGACGGCCGGACGCTCCTGTTCAACACCGAGCGCTTCACACCGGGCACCGCCCAGCTCGCAGCGCTCCGGCTCGACGGACCCGGCAGTGCTGGCGAGGGCACCACGGGCCGCGCTGCCGCGGGCGATCCCGTGCGGATCACCGCCGACGACCGGGTGAACTGGTTCCCACACCTGTCCCCGGACGGCGCGCACCTGCTCTACCTGTCGTACGAGCCCGGCGTGCAGGGACACCCCGCCGACCACCGGGTGGAGCTGCGGCTGCTGCCCGGGGCCCTGACGCGCGGTGCGCGGATCGCCGTCCTGCCCGAGACCCTCGTGGTGCTCGACGGCGGCCAGGGGACGGTCAACGTGCCGCCGTGGTCGCCGGACTCGCGCTGGTTCGCGTACTGCGACTACCCGGTGGCCTGAGCGCGTCGAGTGACCACGGTGGGCGGGTCAGCCCGCGTCGCCGTACGTACGACGGAGGTGCTCGGCGTAGCCGCCCGGGGTCCTGCCGGCGAAGCGCCCGCTCGTCACCACCGGGAGCTCGGTCGTCGCCCGGACGTCGAGCCCGAGCGCCCGCGCCCGTTCCACCAGCCGGACGTCCTCGTGCTCCGGGACGGGGTCGAACCCACCGAGTGCGGTGTCGGCGTCCGCGCGCACGCCGAGGTTCGCGCCGTGCACGTGCCCGAGCGTCGCCCCGGGTGGGTGCGCCGCGCGCCAGCGATCGAGCACGGCGGGCTCGAGGTCGTCGGGGTCGGGGACCACCGCGCCGACGAGCAGGTGCGCTCCGGCGAGCAGCGCGTCCACCTGCTGCACGAGCCAGTCCGGGTGGACCCGCGAGTCCGCGTCGGTGTGGGCGAACCAGTGTCGGTCGGGCGGCGACGTCCGGGCGAGCGCTCGGGCGTGCGCGGTCCCGACGGCCCGGGCACGGCCCACGCCGACGCGCGGCGACGTCCGCACGTGGAGGTGTCCGGCCCGCCACACCGGGTCGGTCTGCCGGGTCGCCTCGACGATGCCGGCGGTACCGTCGGTGCACCCGTCGAGGACGAGCGTGACGCCGGACCGTACCGACGGGTGCGCGGTGTGCAGGGTCGTGACGGCAGCGGCCAGCGCGTCGAGGGCAGCGCGCACCGTGGCCTCCTCGTCGTGGACGGGGACGACGACGTCGACGCGGGCGGCGCTCACCGGACGAGCCCCTCGGCGCGGGAGGTGCTCACCGGACGAGCCCCTCGGCGCGGGCGGTGCTCACCGGACGAGCCCCTCGGCGCGGCCGACCGAGGTGACGGCGGGACCCGGCAGCACGCTGAGCACGAAGTCCTCCTCGACGTGGCGCACGAGCGCGGGCCGCGGCCACCGGGCGGTGAGCCGGGCGTCCACCGTGTCACCGTCGGTCACCGCGTCGTCGTCCGGGTGACGCCAGTGACAGGCGACGAGCACGCCGTCGTCGTCGAGCGACCCGAGCACCCGGTCCACGGTGCGGTCGAGGTCGTCCGGCGACAGGTAGTAGCCGACCTCGGACAGGACGACGAGGTCCCACCGTCCGTCCGGCCACTCGGCGGGGAACGCGGCCGTCTCGAAGCGCGCGGCCGGAGCACGATGCCGAGCGCGCTCGATCGCGGCGGCTGCGACGTCCGTCCCGAGCACCGCGTCCGCGCGCTCGGTCAGTGCTGCCGTGAGCACCCCGGTGGCGCAGCCGAGCTCGAGCGCCGACCGGAAGCGGGGGCGGGGCAGCGCGGCCAGGGTGACGGCACGCTTCCGCTGCTCGTACCAGGACCCCTCGAAGTCCCACCCCTCGGGCTTCCGGGCGTAGTGCGCGTCGAAGGACTCCCGCGAGCGCGAGCGCAGCGGCGCGAACAGCCACTCCTCGGCGCGCAGGTGGTGTCCTGCGTGGCGGTCGTCGACGATCGCCTCGTCCCCGGGCGCGTCGGACAGCGGCTCCGTCTGCGACGGGTACGCGGCCAGCGCCCGGGCCTTCCGGTCGCGGACGTCGGCGTCGAGGACGAGTGCGCGGGCGCGGTCCCACGGCATGGCGCGAGCAGCGGGGTCGTCCCAGTGCCAGGCCCACACCGGGTAGGCGAGCAGCTCCGTACCCGGCGTCGCGGCGACCACCTGCTCCGCGACCTCGCCGGCGACCCGGTGGTCGCGGTGCCCGTCCCCGCGCCACGGCGCGACCACGAGCATCGGACGCGGGGCCCCGGCGAGCCGGTGCTCGAGCGCGGCGCGCAGCACCTCCGCGTGCTCGCGCACCGCACCGTCGGGGACGTCGAGCTCGGTGGCGCCGGCGGTCGGGTGCAGCACCCGCAGCGCGGCCCGGAACTCGGCCGACCGGCGCGCTGCCAGGTCGGTGGGTGTCGCGGTGGGGGAGTCGGGGTGGGAGCGCTCGCCGCGGGTGACGAGGAGCACGTGCACGGGGAGGGCCGCGGCGGCGGTCGCGATGAGCCCGCCGGCGCCGAGGGTCTCGTCGTCCGGGTGCGGCGCGACGACGACCACGGCACCGACGCCCCGGAGGTCGACCGGGGCCGCGAGCACCGAGCGGAGGAACGCCGTCCACGCCGCGGGGTCCGTGCCGGGCTCGCGGTGGTCGAAGCTCACCATGCGACACCGCCGCGTTCGGCGACGATCCGCCCGACCCGGGCCAGGTCCCGCTCGCCGTGGTCCTGCAGCACGTAGAGCCCGAGGTCGGCGACCCGTGCGGCGACCGCGGCGTCGTTCGCCAGCGGCGCGGGCCCGAGCGTGGCGACGACGCGCTGCGACACCGCGTCGACCGCGCGGCGCACCCGCGACCGCGTGACCTGTGCCACGAGCGACCAGTCGGTGTCGTCGTCCGGTCCGGCTGCGTCGGTCGAGGCCGCGTCGATCCGGGCCGCGGCGGTCGCGAGCGCGTCCTCGGCGTCGGCGAGGTCGGCGACCGTGGCACCGAGTGCGGCCTGCAGCAGCTCCGAACCGGGTCGCGCGGCCGTGGCCGTCCGGAGCACCCGTGCGAGCCCGACCGCGCCGCCCCACCAGCACGCGGCGACGCCGATGCCGCCCCACGCGAAGCCCGGGCGGGTCAGGTACCAGCCGGGAGCGCCGACCGCGGTGCCGACGACGTCGTCGAGGTCGACGGGACCGCTCGGGACGTCGGGCATCCCGCGTGCGACCCAGGCCTCGTCGTGCACGGTCACCCCGGGCTGGCGGAGGTCGACCGCGACGAGCTGGCGCTGCTCGCCGACGTGCGCCGTCACCAGTGCGTGGGTGAGCGAGGACGCGAGCGAGCACCAGGGCTTCGTGCCGTCGAGCCTGACGGCACCGCCGGCACCGCCGGCACCGACAGCGCCCCCGGCCGCGACCGGGTCGCCGGGCGTGGCGGCACCGTCCGACGCGCCGCTGCCGGACGACGGCGTCGCGGTGACCCGGAGTCCCGGGGCCTCGGCCGCGAAGACGCCCCAGGTCGACCCGGACGCCACCGCAGCGCACGACTGCGCGAGGATGCCGAGTGCGTCGAGGTGCGGCTCGACCGTCCGGGCGAGCGCGACGTCGGTGGCGGCGACCGCCGCCAGGGTGGCGAACACCGGGCCGGCCGTCCCCGCGGTCAGCACCGGGGTGGTCTCGGCGAGCACCCGCGCGAAGGCGAGACGGTCCGCCGGTGCGGATCCGGTCCTCCCGGCCGCCGCCTCGACGGACGCCGTGTCGACGTGCGAGACGGACGCGGGCCAGGCCGGGGATCGCAGCATGCGGCCGACCGTACGGTGGCGGTGCCGTGCGGCCGTCCGGGGACCGCGTCGTGCGGCTCGTGGAGAGCCGCTGCGCGGCGCAGGCGCCCGTCGGACGATCCACAGAGCGGGGAGGGGTGCTCCACAGACGGCTCATAGGAAGCGCACCGATCCTCGAGACGTGACCATCTCCCAGCCCGCCGCAGCTCCCCGCCTCACCCGTGCCGACGGTTCGCCGTTGCGCATCCTCGTCGTGGACGACGAGGCCAGCCTCACCGACCTGCTGTCGATGGCGCTCCGCTACGAGGGCTGGGACGTGAAGAGCGCGAACGGCGGGCAGGAGGCCCTGTCGACGGCACGCGAGTGGAAGCCCGACGCGATGGTGCTCGACGTGATGATGCCCGACCTCGACGGCCTGCAGGTCCTCGGTCGCCTCCGGCAGAACAACGACGACACCCCGGTGCTCTTCCTCACCGCCAAGGACTCCGTCGAGGACCGCGTCACCGGGCTGACCGCGGGCGGCGACGACTACGTCACGAAGCCGTTCTCGCTCGAGGAGGTGGTGGCGCGGCTCCGCGGGCTCATCCGCCGTTCGCAGATCTCGGTGTCCGAGGCCGGCGACTCCCGCATCGTCGTCGGGGACCTGGTGCTCGACGAGGAGTCGTACGAGGTGTCCCGCGCCGGACGGCCGATCGAGCTCACCGCGACCGAGTTCGAGCTGCTCCGCTTCCTCATGCGCAACCCCCGCCGCGTGCTCTCGAAGGCGCAGATCCTCGACCGGGTGTGGTCGTACGACTTCGGCGGCAAGTCCAGCGTCGTCGAGATCTACATCTCCTACCTGCGGAAGAAGATCGACGCCGGCGAGACCCCGATGATCCACACGGTGCGCGGCGTCGGGTACGTCATCAAGCCGACCTCGTGACCCTCCGCCGACGTCTCGTCCTGAGCATCGTCGCGCTCGTCGTCGCCGTCAGCGCCGTCATCGGGGCGGGCAGCATCATCGCGCTGTTCTCGATCCAGCGGTCGGCGATCGACGAGCAGCTCTCGGGTGCGACGAACCGCGCGCAGCGGTCGGTCGAGCGCCAGGGGACGAACGGACCGGGACCGGAGATCGGGCGACCGAGCGGTCAGGCAGCAGGCACGCTCACCGTGTACTTCCTCGACGGCAACGTGGCCGTCGGGAGCGTGCTCGACGAGAACGGTGACATCGACCAGGTCGCGCCGTCCGCCACCCGCGCGCTCTACGACGTCACCGTCGACGGTGCGCCGCACACGGTCGACCTCGGCAGCGACCTCGGGCGCTACCGGGTCACCGCCGTGTCGCTCGGGTCCGCCGTGCTCGTGGTCGGACTGCCGATGGCACCCGTGTACGAGAGCGTCTGGAAGCTCTTCGGCGTGGTGCTCGTCGTCACGGTGCTCGCGCTCCTCGTCGCCATCGCGCTCGCCGCGGTCGTCGTCCGCCGATCGCTCCGCCCGCTCGAACGAGTGGCCGAGACCGCGTCGTCGGTCGCGCGGATGCCGCTCGAGCGCAGTGACGCGCTCGACGGTGTGCGGGTCCCCGACACCGACCCACGCACCGAGGTCGGCCGGGTCGGCACCGCCTTCAACCGCATGCTCGGACACATCGGGAACGCCATGCAGGCCCGGGAGCGCTCGGAGCAGAAGGTCCGGCAGTTCGTCGCCGACGCCTCGCACGAGCTCCGCACGCCCCTCGCGTCGGTCCGCGGGTACGCCGAGCTCACCCGACGGATGGGCGCGGACCTGCCGCAGGACGTCGTGTACGCGATGAGCCGCATCGAGTCGGAGTCGCTCCGGATGACGAGCATGGTCGAGGACCTGCTGCTGCTCGCCCGGCTCGACGAGGGTCGCGAGGTCCAGTTCGCCGACGTGGACCTCACCGGTCTGGTGCTCGACGCGGTGAACGACGCCCACGCTGCGTCGCCCGACCACGTCATCGCGGTGGACGTGCCCGAGGAACCCGTCGTCGTCCCCGGTGACGCTGCCCGCCTGCACCAGGTGGTCGTCAACCTCGTGACGAACGCGCGGACGCACACCCCGGACGGCACCTGCATCACGGTCGGTCTCGCCCCCGTTCCCGACGGCGTCGACCTGACCGTCCGGGACGACGGGCAGGGCATCGACCCGGAGTTCCTGCCGAAGCTGTTCGAACGCTTCGCGCGGGCGGACAGCTCGCGGTCCCGGAGCGCCGGGTCGACGGGGCTCGGGCTGGCGATCGTCGATGCGGTCGTGCAGGCACACGGCGGCCGGGTCGCGGTCGCGAGCGTCCCCGGCGACACGGTGTTCACGGTGCACCTGCCGGCCACCCGACCGGCGGGCGCGGGTGCGCGGGCCGTCACGGGTGACGGGGTGACCGCCTGACGGACGGGAGGCGCGTGGCGGGCCCGCACCGCGCCTCCAGGCCGGCGCTTGGTCACCGCCGGATCCTGTGGTACCTTCTTCGAAGCCAAAGACCGCCGGTCGTCTGTGCGCTCGCGCACAGACCGAAGGTCCTCACTCGTGGGGCAGCCAGCGCAGGTGTTCAGAACAACTCCTCCCGTTCGCGGGGGAGCAGCTCCGAGCCTCTGCGCCGGAGCTTTTTTCGTGTGGGGACCAGGGGCTAGCCGGCAAGAACCCCAAGGAGAACCATGGCGAACAAGGAAGCTGCGGTCGCCGAGCTCACGGAAGCATTCCAGAGCTCGAACGCCGTTCTGCTCACCGAGTACCGCGGTCTCACGGTCGCGCAGCTCAAGGAGCTCCGCAACTCGATCCGTGAGCACGCCACGTACGCCGTGGTGAAGAACACGCTGACCAAGATCGCGGCGAACAACTCCGGCATCACGTCGTTCGACGACGAGCTCGCCGGTCCGTCCGCTCTCGCCTTCGTCCACGGTGACACCGTCGCCGTCGCGAAGTCGCTGCGTGCATTCGCCAAGGCGAACCCTCAGCTCGTGGTGAAGGGCGGTTACTTCGACGGTAACCCGCTCACCGCGACCGAGGTGGACAAGCTCGCTGACCTCGAGTCCCGCGAAGTGCTGCTCGGCAAGCTCGCCGGCGCCTTCAAGGCCTCGCTGTTCGGTGCTGCGTACCTGTTCCAGGCACCCCTCTCGCAGGCCGTCCGCACCGTGGACGCCCTCCGCGAGAAGCAGGAGTCCGCGGCCTGATCAGGCACGCGTTCATCAACCACACGTACTAGCTAGTAGTAGGAGAAAATCATGGCGAAGCTTTCGCAGGACGAGCTCATCGAGGCCTTCAAGGAGCTCACGCTCATCGAGCTCTCGGACTTCGTGAAGAAGTTCGAGGAGGTCTTCGAGGTCACCGCTGCTGCCCCCGTCGCGGTCGCCGCGGCCGGTGGCGCTGCTGCCCCCGCCGAGGAGGTCGAGGAGAAGTCCGAGTTCGACGTCGTCCTCAAGTCGGCCGGTGACAAGAAGATCCAGGTCATCAAGGAGGTCCGTGGCCTCACGTCGCTCGGCCTGGGCGAGGCCAAGGCGCTCGTCGAGACCGCCGACGCCAAGATCCTCGAGGGTGTCAACAAGGAGACGGCCGACAAGGCGAAGGAGGCCCTCGAGGCCGCCGGCGCCACGATCGAGCTCGCGTAGTCTCGACCGTTCGGTCACGAAGGCCGCTGCCCCTCGGGGCGGCGGCCTTCGTCGTGCGCGGGCGGTTCGCCGCGCTTCGCCGCGCGAGCCGCGCGAGACTCGGCCTGAGTGACGGTTCTCGCGCCGATGAGCGCAAGAGACGTCGCTGAGCGCGAGACTCGGGCCGTGCCGCGCGGTCAGAAGATGACGCGGTGCTGGCGAAAGAGGGCGCGGAGGCGTTCGAGATCGACCAAGTGCCACCAGGTCGGGCGCACCACCGTCCGCACACAGGGCAGAGCCCGCAACCGGTCCTCGCGGATCTTCTCGTGCCAGACGACGTCGGCCGGGTCCTGCCCGCCGAGCATGGTCGGATCCGTGTACTTATGGCGGCCGTCGAACTCGACGATCACGCCGAGGTCGGGGAACCAGAAGTCGACGCGGTCGGTGGTGCCGTCAGCATGGCGGAACGTGTGCTGTGCGATCGGCCGTGGTGCTCCGAGTTCGACCATGCGCACCGCGGCGTAGGACTCACCGACCGATTCGTGCAGCGGATCGAGAGCCTCGGCGACGGCGCGAGCCCGGACCGATCCTCGGCGTGGTCTGGTCGGGAGATCCCCGACGAAGGCCTCGATGGTGAGCAGGCCTGTCCGCACAGCGTGATCGACAGCCACGGCCGCCACTGCCGGCGTGCACGTCGTCGCGACGTCGACCGCTGTCCGCAGAGGGTCCGTCACCGGCAGCCCGGCGAAGTGCACCGGCCGGTTGCCCGTGCGGGGCGTTCCAGCGTGTCGGACGAGGTGCGCTCGGTGCTCGGTGCGCGCGGTGTGCGGATCGATGACGTGGACACGTCCGGGCGGGTTCCCGATGACCGGCCATCCGAGGGCGAGTGCGGCGGTCAGGTGCGACAACGCTGCGCCCGGCCGTACCGTCGGCGCGATCGCTCGCGCGAGGAGCAGGTGTCTGGGTGCCGGTGCGAGTCGCTGCCAGACCGTCGCTTCGACGTACGCACCCTGTGCAACGCGGACGAGGGTGCCGGCGCGGTGCCGTCGGTGCAGCGCTCGGGCGGCAGCGAGGTCGTGGGGTGTGGTGCGGAGCAGGGTGGGTGGTTCGGTCGTCATGACGGCAGCGTGCCGGGTCCTCGATGCGACCACCGGAGGCCGACACGTCCCTGTGGATCGTCATCCGTGCCTCCCGGCTGTGGACGAGTCTCGACGGGAGCAAGGCGAGCCTCGTGCCTACCGACAATCCTCGCGTGCCGCGCCGCGAAAAGTGTCGGTCAGGCCGAGTCTCGGGGCGGGCGGCGGCGGGCGGGCGGTGGCGGGCGGGCGGGCGGTGGCGCGCGGGCGCGTCAGCGCAGGGTGCTGTGGCGGCGGCCGTAGGCCAGGTAGAGCACGGCGCCGGCGACCATCCACAGGCCGAACGCGATCCAGGTCCCGGCGCCGAGGAACACCGCGAGCAGCACGCAGCACAGGGTGCCGAGCGCGGGGACGACCGGGAAGAGCGGGACCCGGTACGAACGCTCGAGCTCCGGGCGGGTGCGGCGGAGCAGGATCACCGAGACGTTCACCAGGGCGAAGGCCACCAGCGTGCCGATGCTCGTCGCGTCGGCGAGTTCGCCGAGGGGCACCAGTGCTGCGCCGACGGCGACGACGACGCCCACGATGAGGGTGTTCGGCACCGGGGTCCCCGTGCGCGGTGACACCCGGCCGAACACGGTCGGCACCATGCCGTCACGAGCCATCGTCAGCAGGATGCGGGTCTGGCCGTAGAGCACCGTGAGCACGACACTGGCGATGGCGATCACGGCGCCGATCGAGAAGACGAGCGCGACGACCGGCTGCCCGGTGACCTCGACCACGATGCGGACGAGCGAGGCCTCGTCCGACGAGAACGACGTCCACGGACGGGCACCGATCGCGGCGATCGCGACGAGGATGTAGAGCGTCGTGACGATCACGATCGAGCCGATGATCGCCCGGGGGAGGTCACGGCGGGGGTCCTTCGCCTCTTCCCCCGCGGTCGACGCGGCGTCGAACCCGATGTACGAGAAGAACAGGCGCGAGGCCGCGGCGGTCACCCCGGCTGCCCCCATCGGCGCGAGGGGTGCGAAGTTCTGCGACGAGAACGCCGTGAACGCCACGACGACGAAGAAGACCAGCAGCGCGATCTTCACGACGACCATGAGCGTGTTCACCCAGGCGCTCTCGCGGGCCCCGGGCAGCAGGACCGCCATCGCGAGGAGCACGAGCACCGCGGCGGGCAGGTTCACGACACCGCCGTCGCCCGGCGGGGCCGCGATCGCCGCGGGCAGGTGCAGCCCGAAGACGCGCAGGGTCTCGTCGACGTACTCGCTGGCCCCGACCGCGACGGCGGCGACGGAGACCGCGTACTCGAGCACGAGGCACCACCCGCAGACCCAGGCGATGCCCTCGCCCATCGTGGCGTACGTGTACGAGTAGCTCGACCCCGAGGTCGGCACCGCGCCGGCCATCTCGGCGTACGACAGCGCGGACAGCAGCGCGGCCACGCCGGCGAGCATGAAGGAGATCCAGACCGCCGGACCCGCGAGCGGCACGGCGGTCCCGAGCACGACCAGGATGCCGGTGCCGAGCGTCGCCCCGACGCTGATCATCATCAGGTGCCAGACCCCGAGCGAACGCCGGAGCGGCTCGCCGTCGACGCCCGCCGCGGCCTCGGCCTGCAGCTGCTCGATCGGCTTGCGGCGTGCGAGCTGGTGACGGAGGGACGTGGGGCGGGTGGGCGCGGACGTCAATGGGACCTCGTGATCGGCGCGGGGAAGGGGACGGACGATGGTCGCACGGCCCCTGAACGGGGTCAAATACG
This sequence comes from uncultured Curtobacterium sp., assembly GCA_913774725.1. GTDB lineage: Bacteria > Actinomycetota > Actinomycetes > Actinomycetales > Microbacteriaceae > Curtobacterium > Curtobacterium subtropicum. Next base: position 22,659 of record CAJYIG010000145.1, read on the forward strand.
CCGAGGGCCGACGGTGGCCGCCCGGCGTCGGTGCCGGGGATACGTTGGTGCCATGAGCATGGGGCACGGGATGCGTCCGGGTGGTCCCCGCGGCGGCGGGCGGATCTCCAGCGGTGACGTGCAGGCGCAGAGGGCCGCGAACGCCGAGGCGCCCCGGATCCCGCACCTGCTCCGACGCATCGCCGGCCTGTTCGTCCCGCACCGTCGCGCCATCGTGCTGACGGTCGTCCTCGTGCTCGTCGGGGCAGCACTCTCGGTGATCCCGCCGCTGCTCACCCAGCAGGCCTTCGACCGCGGGCTCTTCCCGCCCTCGGGACGGCCCGACCTGCCGGTCCTGTTCGAGCTGGTCGGCGGGATGGTCGCGCTCTGGATCGCGAGCGCCGGCGTCGGCATCTGGCAGACCTGGCTGACGGCGACCGTGGGCAACAAGGTCATGGGTGCGATGCGCATGCGGCTCTTCGCGCACCTGCAGCGGATGGAGCTCGCCTTCTTCACCCGCACGAAGACCGGCGTGATCCAGTCTCGCCTGCAGAACGACGTCGGCGGCGTCGCGAGCGTGCTCAACAACACGATCTCCTCGGTGCTGGGCAACACGGTCACCGTCATCGCGGCGGTCGTGGCGATGCTGCTGCTCAGCTGGCAGATGACCCTGGTCGCGGTCGTGCTCCTGCCGCTGCTCGTCATCGCCCAGCGCCGGGTCGGCCAGGTGCGCGCCCGGATCGCCGCGCAGACGCAGGAGTCGCTGTCCGACATGACCGCGATCACCCAGGAGGCCCTGAGCGTCTCCGGCATCCTGCTCGCCAAGAGCTTCACCCAGCAGCGCAGCGAGACCAAGCGCTACGAGGACGAGAACCGCAACCAGATCCAGCTGCAGGTCCGGCAGCAGATGTCCGGGCAGTGGTTCTTCGCGATCGTCCAGGTCTTCCTGTCGATCATCCCGGCGGTCATCTACGTGGTCGCCGCGTACCTGATCATCGGTGACGTCCCGATCACCGCCGGCACCATCGTCGCGTTCACGACCGTGCAGTCGCGCTTGCTCTTCCCGACCGTCGGCCTGCTGCGGGTGGTGCTCGACCTCCAGACGTCGGGGGCGCTCTTCGCCCGGATCTTCGAGTACCTCGACCTCCGCCCGGCGATCACCGACGCCCCCGACGCCCGTCCCGTGGACGAGTCGCGCCTGGGGCACGTGGCCTTCGACGACGTCTCCTTCACGTACCCGGACGGCGAACCGGACAAGCCGACCCTGCGCGGGGTCTCGTTCGAGCTGCAGCCCGGCCAGTTCGCGGCGTTCGTCGGGCCGTCCGGCGCGGGCAAGACGACGATCTCGTACCTGGTGCCCCGACTGTACGAGGCGTCGGCGGGCAGCGTGCGGTTCGCCGGAGCCGACGTGCGTGACCTGGAGCACGAGGACCTGATGCGCCACGTCGGGATCGTCAGTCAGGAGACCTACCTGTTCCACGCCTCCATCGGCGACAACCTGCGCTACGCGAAGCCGGACGCGACCGACGCGGAGCTCGAACGTGCCGCCCGTGCGGCGAACATCCACGAGACGATCGCCTCGTTCCCGGACGGGTACGACACGGTCGTGGGGGAGCGCGGCTACCGGCTGTCCGGCGGCGAGAAGCAGCGGATCGCGATCGCGCGCGTGCTGCTGAAGGACCCGCCGGTGCTGGTGCTCGACGAGGCCACGAGTGCGCTGGACTCGATCTCCGAGCACGTGGTGCAGACCGCGCTCGACACGGCGGCGGCGGGACGCACGACGATCGCGATCGCGCACCGGCTGTCGACGATCCGCGAGGCCGACGTGATCTTCGTGCTCGACCACGGGCGGATCGTCGAGCGGGGCGACCACGACGAGCTACTCGCACGTGACGGCGTCTACGCTTCGCTCTTCCACCAGCAGAACGATGCGTCGACATCCTTCGTCGCAACCCAGACGACGACCGGGCCGGCCACCTAGACTCTGCCGCGTGCGTTACGCGAACTCCGTCGTCGACCTGGTCGGTGACACCCCGCTCGTCCGACTGAACCGTGTCACCGAGGGCATCCGGGCGACCGTCCTGGTCAAGGTGGAGTACCTCAACCCGGGCGGTTCGTCGAAGGACCGCATCGCCACGCGGATCATCGACGCGGCCGAGGCCTCCGGTGAGCTCCGCCCCGGGGGCACGATCGTCGAGCCGACCTCGGGCAACACCGGCGTGGGCCTCGCACTCGTCGCCCAGCAGCGCGGGTACCGCTGCGTCTTCGTGCTGCCGGACAAGGTGGGCGAGGACAAGCGGAACGTCCTGACCGCGTACGGCGCCGAGATCGTGGTGACGCCGACCGCCGTCGCACCCGACCACCCCGAGTCGTACTACTCGGTGTCGGACCGGCTCGTGCGGGAGATCCCCGGTGCCTACAAGCCGAACCAGTACGCGAACCCGAACGGCCCGCGCAGCCACTACGAGACCACGGGCCCGGAGATCTGGCGCGACACCGAGGGACGGCTGACGCACTTCGTCGCCGGCGTCGGCACCGGCGGCACCATCTCGGGCACCGGTCGCTTCCTGAAGGAGGCGTCCGACGGCCGCGTCCGGATCGTGGGCGCCGACCCCGAGGGCTCCGTCTACTCGGGCGGCACCGGTCGGCCCTACCTGGTCGAGGGCGTCGGCGAGGACTTCTGGCCCGGCGCCTACGATGCCGGGGTCCCCGACGAGATCATCGCCGTCACCGACGCCGAGTCCTTCGCGATGACGCGGCGGCTCGCGCGCGAGGAGGGCCTGCTCGTCGGCGGGTCGAGCGGCATGGCCGTCGTGGCCGCCCTGCGTGCCGCACGCGACCTGACCGAGGACGACGTGGTCGTGGTGCTGCTGCCGGACGGCGGCCGCGGGTACCTCGGCAAGATCTTCAACGACCGGTGGATGCGCTCCTACGGCTTCGCCGACGGCGACGACGCCCGTACGGTCGGCGCGGTCGTCGCGGACAAGGGCGGTCGCCTGCCCGACCTCGTGCACGCCCACCCGTCGGACACCGTCCGCGACGTGGTGGAGATCATGTCGACCTACGGTGTCTCGCAGATGCCCGTCCTGAGCGCCGAGCCGCCGGTCGTGATCGGCGAGGTCGTCGGCGCCGTCGCCGAGAAGGACCTGCTCGAGCAGGTCTTCACCGGTGCCGCCGCGATGACCGACGCGGTGAGCGGCTTCGTCGGCGACCCGCTGCCCCTGATCGGCACCGGTGAGTCGCTGACCGCCGCCCGTCGGGCGCTCGAGACGGTCGACGCGCTGCTCGTCGTCGACGACGGCAAGCCCGTCACCGTGCTCACCCGGCACGACCTGCTCACGTCGCTGTCCGAGTGACGTCGGTCCAGCAGACCCCCCACGCCCGACCCGCAGTCCCGATCCACGAGGAACCCCAGCGCATGACCGAGTTCGCCACCCGCGCCGTCCACGCCGGCCAGGAGCCCGACGCCACGACCGGTGCCGTCATCCCGCCCATCCACGTCACGAGCACCTACGTGCAGGACGGCGTGGGCGCCATGCGGAACGGGTACGAGTACTCCCGCGGCGGCAACCCGACGCGGGACGCCCTGCAGACCCTGCTCGCCGACCTCGACGGCGGCGTCGCCGCGTACTCGTTCGCGTCCGGCCTGGCCGCCGAGGACGCCCTGCTCCGCGCGTACCTCGAGCCGGGAGCCCGCGTCGTGATGGGCAACGACGTCTACGGCGGCACGCACCGCCTGGTGAACCGCCTGCACGTGCCGTGGGGCGTCGAGCTCGTCGTCGTCGACATGAGCGACGTCGACCGGGTCCGCGCAGCGCTGGAGGGCGCGCCCGCGAAGACCGTGCTCTGGGTCGAGACGCCGACGAACCCGCTCATGAAGATCGCGGACATCGCGCTGCTGTCCGAGGTCGGGCACGCCGCCGGCGCACTGGTCGTCGTCGACAACACCTTCGCGTCGCCGTACCTGCAGCAGCCGCTGTCGCTCGGTGCGGACGCCGTCTCGTACTCCACGACGAAGTACCTCGGCGGGCACTCCGACGTCGTCGGCGGCGCGGTCGTCCTGCGGGACGAGGCGTTCGCGGAGCAGGTCGGCTTCCTGCAGTTCGGTGCGGGCGCGATCGCATCGCCGTTCGACGCCTTCCTGACGACCCGCGGCATCAAGACGCTGCCGGTCCGGATGGAACGGCACTCGTCGAACGCGCAGGCCGTGGCCGAGGCGCTCGTCTCCGCGCCGGGCGTCGAGCGCGTCTACTACCCGGGTCTGTCGGACCATCCCGGGCACGAGGTCGCCGCGAAGCAGATGCGCGGCTTCGGCGGGATGCTGTCCGTCGCCCTGACCGGCGGACCCGAGGCAGCGAAGCGCTTCGTCGAGTCCACCGAGGTCTTCACGCTCGCCGAGTCCCTCGGCGGCGTCGAGTCGCTCATCGGCTACCCGAGCGAGATGACGCACGCCTCGGTCAAGGGCACCGAGCTCGCCGTCCCGGAGAACGTCGTCCGCCTGTCGGTGGGCATCGAGGACCAGGGCGACCTCGTCGCAGACGTGCTGCAGGCGCTGTCGCGCTGACCACGTCGCGCCGACGGTCCCGGTGACCACGGCCGGTGCCGCTGTGGTGACGGACGGGAGGCTCCCCACCGGACCGGTGGGGAGCCTCCCGTCCGTCACGAGGAGGCGAGGGATCGTCGGCGCCGCCCCCTAGGCTGGTCCGGTGAGCAGCGTGGCGAGGAGGTCGGGGATCCTCAGTGGGCGCTACGCGCTCGCCACGCTCGGCATGGTCGCCATCGTCGGTGTGGCGGCGTTCCAGAACCTCGCCATGACGACGGTGATGCCGGAGATCAGTCGCGACCTCGACGGACAGACCCTCTACGCGCTCGCCTTCGCGGCCCCGCTCGCAGCCGGCGTGCCCGGGATGGTGCTCGCGGGAACGTGGACGGACCGTTCCGGCGGGCGGATCGTCGCCTGGGTGTCGGCGGCGTTCTTCGCGATCGGCACGGCCGTGGTGATGACCGCGCCGACGATGGAGGTGTTCCTGGCCGGTCGACTCGTCGAGGGATTCGGAGCCGGCGCGATCGACGTCGTGCTGTACGTGCTCGTCGCCCGGATCTTCCCGGCCGAGCTGCACGGCCCGGTGTTCGCCGGGTTCGCCGCCGCGTGGGTCGTGCCCGCGCTCGTCGGGCCGGCGCTCGCGGGACTCGTGACCGAGGTGTGGGGCTGGCACTGGGTCTTCGCAGGAGCCCTCGTGATCGCGGTCGTCGCCTTCGCGCTGCTCGTCCCGACGCTGGCACGCCTGCACGCGCCGCCGGTCGAGCGTCGGCCGCCGTGGCGGGCGGGGCGCATCGGTTGGTCGGTCGCGGCTGCCGTCGCCATCCTGCTGCTCAACGTCGCGCCGGACCTCGGACCGTGGGCGCGGGTCGTGGCGGTCGTCGTCGGGGTCGTCGGCGCGTGGGCGGCGCTGCGGCCCCTCCTGCCGGCGGGCACCTTCCGGGCCGCCGCGGGCCTGCCGTCCGTGGTGCTCCTGCGCGGCCTGGTCGCCGCCGCGTTCTTCGGCAGCGAGGCCTACGTACCGTTCCTGCTGCAGGAACGGCACGGCCTGAGCGCCTCGGCCGCGGGACTCGCGTTGACCGTGGCAGCGCTGAGCTGGGCCGGGGCGAGCTGGCTGCACGGCCGGCTCGGGGAGCAGCGGCTCACCGCGTCCCGGACCTTCGGTGCCGGACTCTCGCTCGTCCTGGTCAGCCTGGTCAGCGCGCTCGCCGTCGCGGTGTGGGACCTGCCGTGGTGGCTGCTCGTGGCGGGGTGGTTCGTGGGCGGTGCGGGCATGGGCGCGATGTACCCGCGGCTGTCGATGCTGACGCTGCGGTTCTCCGGCGAGGGCGACGACGGATTCGCGAGCTCGGCGCTCACGATCGCCGACGCCTCGGGCAGCGTCGTCGGCCTCGCGGTCACGGGGCTGCTCTTCGTCGGCAGCGGGGGAGCCGAGGGGGCGTGGTCGTTCCCGCTCGTGTTCGTCGCGATGACGGTGATCGCGCTCCTCGGAACGGTGGCGGTGCGGCGGCTCGGCCCCGTGCCCGCGCCGCTGGCGCCCCGCGCCGCCGCATCCGACCGGCGGTAGCGTGGGGGTCCGATCGAGCCGAGGAGGTCCCGTGCGCACCAGCGTCGTCGCCGTCCTCG
>CAJYIG010000146.1 GCA_913774725.1 uncultured Curtobacterium sp.
CACTCGCTGCGGTCAGGCCCTGTGTGAACCCGAGCAGGACCACCTTCTCATCACTGCCGACCGGCGGCACGGAGAACAGGAGTTGGACGCTGTACGTCGCGCTGATCCCCTTCGTGCTCGAGTCGACGCCGGAGAGGGCCTTGACCGCTCCCTCGGTGTTCACCTCGGCGCCGGCCGCGGTCGGCGTCACCTTCTCGATCTCGTCGAGCGACGCCGACACGAGCGCACCCGCGCCGTCCGTCGCGATCGCGACCGGACTGTCGTCGGGCACCTCGGACGAGTACTCGATCTTCGCGGTGTCCGGCAGCGATTCGGCCTTCTTGTCCTTGTAGGCCTTGCCGATGGTCGAGCGGAGCCCGTCACCGTCGGAGGCGAACAGCGACGCCGAGGTGCTCTCGGAGTCCTTCGCCAGGACGTCGCCGTACGCCGCAGCGATGTCGTCCGGCGCGATGCGCAGGAGCTTGGTGTCACCGGCGAGCCGTGCTGCACCGACCGATGTCGGGGCGAGGCTCGGGATCTCCGCCGCCGCCTCGAGCGACACGTCGTAGGCGACCTTGTAGTCGTCGCGAGCGCTGTCCTGCACCAGGGTGAGGGCCTGCGGCGCGGTCTTCGCCGAGCAGTCCTCGGCGACGACGGTGAAGATCGTGCGCGGCCAGGAGTCGGTCTGCTGCGGCAGCGCGACGCACACCTCGCCCGCGGAGATCGCCGGCGGCGCGCCGACGTCGGCGTCCTTCTCGCGGATCGCGTAGTTGGCCTTGCGGAAGTCGAGCGCGGCCCCGGTGAAGCGGGACTCGAGCACCGAGGTGTCCCGGTCGGCGTCGGCCTTCGCGGCGACGTCGGCGACCCGCTCGACGATGCGGCGGATCTGCTGCTCGGTCGCCGCGGTGGGCTCGGTCGAGTCCGCGGCACCCGTGGCCGAGGCGGTCGGCGTCGGGGTCGCACCGGAGCCCCCGCCCTGCGGCCAGTAGTCCGACGAGCACCCGGCCAGGCCGAGGGCCCCGACCAGCACGATCGGCACGGCGACCAGCGAACGACGGCCGCGACGGCCGCGCGCCGGCACCTGCGCACCCGCGGCGGCAGCACGTCGAGAGGCCCGCACGCGCGGCGGACGCGTCCCACCGCTCCGACGACGCGGTCCGCGACCACGGCGCTGGTGCAGGAAGGCCCAGACGAGCAGTGCGACACCGCCCGCCAGGAAGAGCCCGCCGGCGACGAGGAGCGGCCCCACGGACGGCGTCGCGGTGTCGCGCGGCCAGGTCACCGACACGTCGGTCGGCGCGGCGTCCGACCCGTCGGCGAGCACGACGACGGAGACGTCCGCGGGCAGGCGCACGGTGAACTGCCCCGCGCCGTCCCACTCCTGGTACCAGAGGTCGCTCTCCTTCGGGTCGGGCACCGAGTCCCCGGAGCCGGTCGTGCGTCCGACCAGGCGGTCCTGCTCGGCGTCGAAGCGCAGCGTGGTGTGCTTCGCGTCACCGATCCACGCGTCGACGTCGGCGGTCTTGCCGTAGGCGGCGAACACCGTGCCGGACCCGGCGACGTTGATGCGCTGGTAGCCGGGGTTCGCGGTGAGCGTCGACCCCGGGATCACGGTCACCGGAGCGGACGCCGTGCTCGACGACTGCGCGACGAGCGACGACGGTGGGGCGAACACGGTGCGCTGCCCGACCGCGAGACCGACGAGCAGCAGACCGATGACGAAACTGACGATCGCCAGGACGAATCGCACGGATCTTCTCCCTACCGCGCCGGGGGTGGGGGGATCGGCGCGCGAATCAGCGCTCCAGGATAGCGAGGCACCCTGGACGTCGCATCCCCCGGCGCTGTCCACCGGCTCAGTCGACGCCACGAGGCCGCCACTAGACTCGTCCGCGGGCCAAGGGCTGGCCCTCCGCCGACCCCCAGGAGCAACACGTGGCGAACGACGAGGCCGAGTTCGGGACCGAGCTGCGCGGGTACCGCCGCGACGAGGTGGACCGCTCGGTGAACGAGCTCCGCCGGGAGCTCATCAAGTCGAACACCGACCGCGCCGAGGCCGCGAAGGAGATCCGCCTCCTGCAGGCTCGCGTCGCCGACCTCCAGGGTGAGCTCGACGAGGCCGGCACCCCGACCTACAGCGGTCTCGGCACCCGCCTCGAGTCGACCCTCCGCGTCGCCGAGGAGCAGTCCACCCGGCTGATCAGCCAGGCCGACATCGACGCCCAACGGCTCCGCGCGTCGAGCCGCAACGAGGCCGAGCGCCTGCTGCGCGAAGCCCGACAGGAGGCCTCCGAGACCCTCGAGGACGCCCGGTCCCGCGCCACCGACGAACTGACCCGCGCCCGTGCCGAGTCCTCGGACACGATCGAGCGTGCCCGCGCCGAGGCCGGCCTGCTCACGCAGGACGCCCGCAACGAGGCCGCGGCCGTCCGCGGTGCCGCCGTCACCGAGGCGGCCGAGGTCCGGTCCGTCGCCATCCGCGAGACCGACGCGCTGCGTGCCCGGGTCGAGCGCGAGGCGGCCGAGCTCCGCGAGGACGCACAGCGCGCCGTCGCGGACGCCCGTCGTGCCGCCGCCGACCTGGACCGCGAGACGGAGCACCGCCGCAGCGTCTTCGAGGCCGAGCACGCCCGCCGCACCGAGGACCTCGACCACGAGGAGACGACGCGTCGCGCCGAGCTCGACCGCGAGCTCGCCGAGGGCCGTGCGGCGTGGGAGCGCGAGCGCGACGAGCAGCGACGTGCGCACGAGCTCGCGCTCGAGACCGGCCGAGCCGAGCTCGAGTCCGAGCTGGAGCGTGGTCGCGCCGCGCTCGAGGCAGAGACCAGCGACCGCCGACGCGAGCTCGACGCCGAGCTCGGTGCCGCCCGTGCACGGTGGGAGCGCGAGGCCGCCGAGGCCCGTGCCGCCCTCGACCAGGAGCTCGAGGCCGCCCGCGCCCAGCTGCGGGTCGACGAGGAGCAGACCCGCGCCGAGAACGCCCGGCTCGTCGAGGAGACCGCGGCACGCATCGCCGCGGAGCTCGAGGAGCACCGCGCCCGGATCGAGCGTGAGCGCACCGAGGCCGACGCCGCGGCCGAGCGCGCCG
>CAJYIG010000147.1 GCA_913774725.1 uncultured Curtobacterium sp.
TGCAGAACATGCGCAAGGGCACCGTCGACTCCCGCGACTGGACGACCATCGCCCAGACCCGCGGCCGGATCAACGACGCGCCGTTCTTCATCGACGACTCCCCCAACATGACGCTCGTCGAGATCCGCGCGAAGTGCCGCCGGCTCAAGCAGCAGCACAACCTCAAGCTCGTGGTCATCGACTACCTGCAGCTGATGACCTCGGGCAAGAAGGTCGAGAGCCGTCAGCAGGAGGTCTCCGAGTTCTCGCGTGCCCTCAAGCTGATGGCGAAGGAGCTCGGCGTGCCGGTCATCGCGCTGTCGCAGCTGAACCGTGGTCCGGAGCAGCGTGCGGACAAGAAGCCGATGATCTCGGACCTGCGTGAGTCGGGGTCCATCGAGCAGGACGCCGACATGGTGATCCTGCTGCACCGTGAGTCGGCGTACGAGAAGGACAACCCGCGTCAGGGTGAGGCGGACCTCATCGTGGCGAAGCACCGCAACGGCCCGACGGACACCATCACGGTGGCGTTCCACGGGATGTTCTCGCGGTTCGTCGACATGCCGCAGTAGGGCCACGCGCGTAACAGGTCGGCGCCGGAACTTGGTCACCGTCGGTACACCGGTCGGCTGCGTCGTGCTCCTGGCCGCCGTCGCTCTCGTCGCCTGGGCAGCAGGCGCCTCCCGGTCCCAGGTGCCGATCACGGTCGTCAACGACCTCGGCCACCCCGTCGACCTGACGTGCCTGTGGGACAACCGCGACGGACTGGCACCCCGGGGACGGACCGCGCTCCTCGTCGATGCGCACGACGGCTCGACGGAGTACGGGCGCCTGGTGCTCGACGCCCGAGGCCGGCTCGCGGCGCCGCACGAGCTCCGAGTGTCGGACGCCTCGACCGATCCCTCGCTCGCCTGTTCGACCTGACGACCCAACGCCGTCCACCCGCGCGAACTGGGAGGATCACGTCGTGACCGTGGACACCGACCTCAGACGACGGCTGCAGGACGCGTTCCGGTGGCGGAGTGATCGGACGGATCCGTACTCCTACGCCGACGTCACCGGCTGGTGGCGCGATCCGCACGTCCTGCGCGCGCTCGGTCCCGGTCTCGCTGCCCTGTTCGACGATGCCCAGCCAACGGTGGTGCTCGGGATCCAGTCGCGCGGAACACTCCTCGGAGCACTCGTCGCAGCGCACCTCGGGGTCGGCCTCGCCGAGGCTCGGAAGGACCCGAGCCGTGCTGCGGACGACGATCCGTGGTGGGAGGTGTCCACCGGCCCGAACTACCGGGACCGCTCACTGCGACTCGGTGTCCGCCGGAGCCTGCTGCGGTCCGGCGACCGGGTGCTCTTCGTCGACGACTGGATCGCGACGGGAGCGCAGGCGGAAGCTGCGCGGATGTTGACCGACATGGCCGGCGCGTCGTGGCTCGGTGCCGCCGTCGTGGTCGACGGGCTCGAGCGGCCTCCACTCCGACGGACGCTGCGACTGCGTTCGCTCCTGTCGTTGCACCAGCTGTAGGCGTGAGCGGCCCGAGCGGGGTGATGATGGACCGCATGGACCACCAGAGCGAGGACCGCGGCACTCCGGCACCGAGCCGGCGGACCTTCCTGCGCCGGGCCGGTGTCGGCGCGGCCAGCGCTGCCGTCGGTGCCGGGCTCGTGGGCGCCGGGACCGCGTACGACCGCTCGGTGCACGATGCCCGGTACGGCTTCACGCCGCTCCCGGCACGGCCCGAGCCGGGTTTCGACCACGTCGTCGTCGTGATGTTCGAGAACCGGAGCTTCGACCACGTCCTCGGCCGGCTGTACACCGACGCCGACCTCCGCCCCGGGCAGTCCTTCGCCGGGCTGCAGGACGGACGTCACGAGAACACCGCCCCCGACGGCACCGTCGTCCCCGCGCACGTGTACGAGGGGACGACCGACCATGTGATGAGCCAGCCCGACCCGGACCCGGGCGAGTTCTACCCGCACGTCAACACGCAGTGGTTCGGTCTCGTCGAGCCCGCGGAGAACGCGGACCCGGCACGGAACGGGTACGCGGCGCCGTTCAACGCCCCGGAGGACACGAGCACGCCGACGATGTCCGGGTTCGTCCACGACTACGTCGTGAACTTCCGGCTGGAGCGCGGCCGGGAGCCGAGCGTCGAGGAGTACTCGCGGGTGATGGGCGGCTTCTCGCCGGCGATGCTGCCCGTGTTCTCCGCGCTCGCCAGGTCGTTCGCCGTCTACGACCACTGGCACTGCGCGGTGCCGTCGCAGACGTTCTGCAACCGCTCGTTCTTCCACGCCAGCACCTCGCACGGCTTCGTCACGAACGGCCGGGAGGGCGGCCCGCAGAAGTGGCTCGACGCGGACGCCGTCCCGACGATCTTCAACCGGCTCGAGGACGCCGGGAAGACCTGGCGCGTGTACTTCGACGCCCGGCAGGTGGTGTCCCTGACCGGCTTCCTGCACGCCCCGTCGATCGAGCGGTACTGGAAGACCAACTTCCGGAGCATGGAACAGTTCCACGCCGACGCGGCGAGCGGGAACCTCCCCGACTACGCGTTCATCGAGCCGCGGATGATGTTCGACCACAACGACATGCACCCGCCGGTCGGCAGCCCCGGTGACCACAGTGCGCCGGACGCCGGCGCCTACGAGTCGGCGACGTCGGACGTCCGCGCAGCGGAAGCACTCCTCGCGAGCGTCTACGACGCCGTCCGCGGCGGACGGAGCGAGCGCGGATCGAACGCGATCAACACCGCGCTCGTGGTGACCTTCGACGAGCACGGCGGGATCTACGACCACGTCCCACCACCCGCGGGCGTCGCGACGCCGTCGGGGTCACCGACCCCGGGGGAGATGGGGTTCACCTTCGACCGACTCGGCGGGCGGGTGCCGGCCTTCGTGGTGTCCGCCTACACGGAACCCGGGACGATCATCAACGAGCCGATGCACCACGCTGCAGTCATCCGGACGCTGACGGAGCAACACGGCCTCGAACCCCTCACCCACCGGGACGCCGAGGCCACGGGGATCCACAACGTGCTGAACCGGAAGGTCCCCCGGCAACCGCAACTCTGGCCGGACGTCGCTCCGCAGTACGTGCCCACCAACCCGGAGGGCAGGAGCGGTCCACCGTCGGAACGGGACCGACGCCGGCCGCTGACCGCGCCCGGGATCGGGCTGCTCGGGCTGCTGCTGGCGAAGTACGAACCCGACGCCCCGGTACCCACGACGTTCGGCGACGCCTACGACGTCCTCACCGAGCACGGCGCCGGACTCTTCGGTGACCGGGACTGACCGCACCACCTGCGCGGCGGTGGACCGTCGGCTGCGCGACTTCCGCTGACGATCGGTGTGCCGGATGATGGGTCGGTGACGCGCACCGACCGCCTCTACGGCATCGTCGAGGAACTGCGGGCCGCCGCGCCGCGACCGCGGAGCGCTCGTCGTCTCGCGGAGCGGTTCGAGGTCTCGGTGCGGACCATCGAGCGGGACCTCGCGGCGCTGCAGCAGTCGGGGCTGCCGATCTGGGCGGAGCCCGGCCGCGCGGGTGGGTACGTCATCGACGCGTCGGCGACCCTCGGCCCCGCCGGCTTCACGCCGGACGAGGCGCTCGCCGTGCTGATCGGCCTCGGTGCGCTCGGCACGAGCCCGTTCCGGCAGGCTGCCCGCACCGCGGCACGCAAGGTGCTCGCCGTCATGCCGGACCGCGACGCGGCACGAGCCGGTGCCGTTGCGTCACGAGTCCACTTCCTGGAGGCCGACGAGGACCCCGTCACGCCGGTCACCTTCGCCGAGGCCCTGCGTTCGGACCGCGTGGTGCGGCTGCGGTACCGGGCTGCGGACGGCAGGGAGTCGTCTCGGGACGTCGAACCGCTCGGGTCGATCGAGAAGGACGGGCACTGGTACCTGGTCGCGTGGTGCCGACTGCGCGACGGTGTCCGAGCGTTCCGCGGCGACCGGATGGCGTCGATCGAGGTGACCGACGAGCGGCCACCGCGGCGCGTGCTGCGCACCGAGGACCTGGGCATCGAGTACGGGCGACTGCGTCCCGTCGTCAGCGACTGAACCGGCGACCGAGCCGCGGACCGACGGCCGTCCGGCGACGCGCGAGGGCGATCTCCGACGACGGGATCCAGCGAACACCGACAGGACGGTGTCGCGACCACCCGGGACGCTGGGTGCCGACCACACCAGCACCAGCAGCACCGGAGGAACCCCTTGTCGTTCACGTCCATCCGCATCGTCACCGACGACCTCGACGGCCTCGTCGCCTTCTACGAGCAGCTCACCGGCCAGCGCGCCGAGCGTCCCGCGCCCGTCTTCGCGCAGTTCACCGGCCCCGGTGCGACCCTCGCGATCGCCAGCACCGCCACCGTCGCGATGCTCGGCGGCGCCCTGACGCCCGCCACGAACCGGTCCGTGTTCATCGAGTTCGAGGTCGACGACGTCGACGGCCGCTTCGCGCAGCTCCGTCCCGAGCCCGAGCACGTCGTCCTCGGACCGACCACGATGCCCTGGGGCAACCGGTCCGCACTGCTCCGCGATCCCGACGGCAACGTCGTCAACCTGTTCAGCCGGCCGGGGTCCGACGGCGAGGACTGACCCCGGCGCCGGGCCGACGCACCCCCGCCGCGCGGACTACCGCGTCGGTCCGAGCAGTGCCCGCGCGGCCGTCGCGGCGGCCTGTGCCCACGGCCGCGACGGATCGGCCTGCGCACTCGCCATCGCGCCGTCGTAGAGCAGGCACAGCTGGAGCGCCGTGCCGTCGACGTCCTCGACGCCCGCGTCAGCGAGGAGGCCGCTGAACAGCCCGCGCACCCAGTCGCGGTGTTCGAGCGTCACCTCGTGCGTCGGGTGTCCCGCGCCGTACTCCGCCTCGACGTTGATGAAGGGACACCCGCGGTACCCGGGCTCCTCGAACCACTCGCCGAGGAGCGCGAACACGGCGACGATCCGCTCCTCCGGCGTCGCCCCGCGCTGCGGCAGCTCGGCGGCGACGTGGTCCTGCCACGCGGTGCTGCGCCCGCGCAGGTAGCCGAGCACGAGGTCGTCCTTCGTGCGGAAGTGCGTGTAGAGGCTGGCCTTCGAGATGTCCGCCTCGGCCGCGACCTGGTCGACGCCGACGGCATGGATGCCCTGCTCGTAGAACAGCCGGTCGGCAGTGGCGACGGCGCGTTCGTACGCGGGGCGACGACGTGTCCTGGTGGGCTCGGGCATGGTTTGACTTTACTGCACTGATCTGTACAGTTACCAGCACAACAAACCGAACAGATCTGTTCAGTCAGGAAGGCATCATGACTCCCATCGCCCTCGTCACCGGGTCCACCAGCGGCATCGGTCGCGCCACCGCCGAACTCCTCGCCTCGCGTGGCATGCACGTCGTCGTCTCCGGCCGCAGCGCCGAGCGCGGCGAGGAGGTCGTCCGCGGCATCCGCGCTGCCGGCGGCACCGCCGACTTCGTCCGCGCCGAGCTCGGCGACGCGGAGAGCGCCCGGGCCCTCGCCGCCGAGGCACTCCGCATCGGTGACGGCCGGGTCGACGTACTCGTGAACAGTGCGGGCATCTTCCCGTTCGGGCCGACCGCGGACACGACGCCCGAGGGCTTCGACGAGGTGTACGGCCTGAACGTCAAGGCGCCGTACTTCCTCGTCGCGGCGCTGGCCCCGGGCATGGCGGAGCGCGGTGCCGGCGCGATCGTCAACGTGACCACGATGGTCGCCGAGTTCGGTGCCGCGGGCATGGGCCTGTACGGTTCGACCAAGGCGGCACTGGTCCTGCTCACGAAGTCCTGGGCGGCCGAGTTCGGGCCGTCCGGCGTCCGCGTGAACGCCGTGAGCCCGGGCCCGACCCGCACCGAGGGCACCGCGGCCATGGGTGAGGCGCTCGACCAGCTCGCAGCTGCCGGTCCGGCGGGACGCCCGGGGTCCGCGCAGGAGGTCGCCGAGGCGATCGCGTTCCTCGCCGCCGACACGGCGTCCTTCGTGCACGGCGCGGTCCTGCCGGTCGACGGTGGACGCATCGCCGTCTGATCCACCCGGCCGCCGACCGCGACGGCCCCGCTGCGTCCGCGTGGGCCGTGGCGGGGCCGCGGGAGGCGCCTCCCGGCCGGGACGACCTACCCTGGACGGATGCTCTCCCGCCGCGACGCCGCCATCCGGCTCGACATCCCGCTCGAGATGGCCGCTCGCCACGGCATCCCGTCCCACATCAGCGAGTCCGAGCTCGAGCGGATCGAGCAGGATCCGCCCGCCTGGCTCGCGCAGTCGCGGGGCAACCGCACGGGCGCGAAGAAGGTCTGGGCGCACCTGGAGTGCGCCGTCTGCGGGTTCTCGGAGCAGGAGCGGCCGAAGAAGTGGTGGCCCGAGTGGACCCTGCTGGTGTGCCACGACCACGACGAGGTGCCGCTGCCCGCGCCCGGGACCACGCGGCACCTCGTGTACGGGGTCGGCAGTCGGTTCACGGCGCTGGTCGACGAGCCCGCCTGAGCGGCACCGGCCGGTCGAGAGCCGGACGAGGCCCGGACGAGCCGGTCAGTCGTCGAGCGCGACGTCGCTCCAGGGCACCGGTGTCACCGCGCCCGTCTCCCAGTCACGGCGGAGCACCCCGTACGCCACCGACGCCTTCGGCGAGCCGCCCTCGACCGGCCACGACTCCCGGTAGTACGCCTCCTGCACCCACCCGGCGCGCAGGAACACCCGGCGCATGGCGGTGTTGTCCTCGCGCGTCTGCCCCTCGAAGCGCATGACCTCCGACATCGTGCGGAACACGTGATCGGTGACCGCGCGCAGGGCCGGGAGCCCGAGTCCCCGCCCACGGAACGCCGGCGCGAGCCGCAGGTCGAGCAGTGGGGCCGGGTCCTGCAGGTCCTCGAGCACGACCAGGCCGACGCGGCCGAGCCGGTCGTCGTCGAGCCACCAGGAGTCGTGCTCGTCGTCGCGGAACGCGCCGCGGTCGACCGCGCGCTCCAGGTCGGCGCGAGTGGGGTGTGCGCGGACGTGGAAGGGGAAGTCGGCCGACGTGTGGAAGGTGACCAGGGCCTCCCGGTCGGCACCCTGCGGGTCGGTCCTGGTCAGCGCGATCGCCATGCGACCACGCTACGGGCCGGCGGGATCAGCGCCCGGGCGGCGCGGTGGCGAGGAGGATCTGGGCGTCGAGCATCGGCTCCGCCCCCGTGGTCCGGACCAGCGCGTCTGCTGCGGCGCGGACCGCGGTCCGCTCCTCGGGGGTCATCCGGCGCAGTGCCGCCCGGATCTCGACCGCCCGGCGGGCGAGCACGTGCTCGACGAGTGCGACGGCCTCGTCACCGGCGGTGACCAGGACCTCGCGTCCGGAGGTCCGTCGGGTCACCCAGCCGTCGCGGACCAGGCGGTCGACCATCCGGGTGATGCCCGACGGCAGCAGTCCGAGCTCGACCGCCAGGTCTCCGGCGCGCAGTGCGCCGCGGGTGACGAGGAGGACGAGGATCCGGTACTGCTGCAACGTCACCTGCTCGAGCGCGGGGGCGAGTGACCGGAGCACGATGCCGAGTCCGACGACCGATGCGTCCACCACGGACGACTCCGTTCGTGACTGCTGCTCATCGTCGTCGCGCACGCGGCAATCCTACGGCGAGGTCGCCCGGTCGACGCTGTGGTGGTCGGGCCGGAACCCGTGGTCGGTGCCCCAGAGGACCGCGTCGACCCGGTTCACCGCGCCGATCTTGCTGTAGAGCGTCCGGATGTGGGTCTTGACCGTGTTCGGGCTCAGGTGCGTGAGTTCGGCGATCTCGTCGTTCCGCTTCCCCTGGGTGATCAGGGCGAGGATCTCGGACTGCCGGTCGGAGATCCCGTGCTCCCGACCCGGCCAGTCGACCCCGGGACCGCTCGGGACCCGGCGCCGAGGGGCGTCGAGCACCCGTTCGCCGGCGGCGACCCGCAGGAGCCCGTCGGCGAGCTGCTCGCCGGTCGAGCTCTTCGCGAAGTACCCCGTGGCGCCTCGGGCGACCGCCGCGTCGATGAGGTCCTGGTCCATCTTCCACGTGAACACGGCGACGGTCCGGATGTGGGGGTTCGACGCCAACCGGGTCACGTCCTCGTCGTCGGGCTCCGGCTGCGCGAACGTGTCGTAGAGCGCGACGTCCACGTCCACGGTGACCCGCCGTCGGGCGTCGAGCTGCACGACCTCGAGCCGGTCCGCGAACGGCGCGAGCAGGTCGGCGAGGCCGCGGAGGACCAGCTCGTAGTCGTTGACGAGCGCGACGCGGATGCGGCCGGGCATCTGGATCCTCTCAGGACCACCCCTGGGGGTGAGACGGGTGCTGATCGACGCGAGTTCCGTCGAGATCACCACGCTACGGACGGCCTTGTACCCCGTCTGCAGCCGGGCCTGGGAACCGCGATGGTTGCCCGGGAGCAAGTTTTCCTGGTCGGCCCTGACGCGCCGCCCCTCGATCCCCCGGAAGGACCCCTCATGTCGGATGCACTCGCTCCGTGGAACGCGACGCTGACGCTCGCGGAGCACTCGATCATCGTCTACGCACTCTCCGTCGCCGGACTCGCGCTCCTCGCGTTCTTCGTGAAGTCGATCGTGTCCACGAACGAGGTCACCGGTCGCTACCGGACCGGCGTCTACGCGGGGACGGCGATCACCGGCGTCGCCTTCCTGTCGTACGTCGTGCTCGTCGCGTCCTTCGCCCTCGGCTACGACCGCAAGGGTGACTCGTGGGTCCCGAACGCGAACGCGATCCTGTCCTGGGCACCGCGCTACTTCGACTGGACCGTCACCGTCCCGCTGCTCGTCATCGAGCTCCTGGCCGTCGCCACCCTGGCCGGCGTCGCGGCCCGCCGCCTGCGCGCGGTCGGCGTGGCCGCCGCGTTCCTGATGATCAGCACCGGCTTCGTCGGCGGCGTCGCGATCGACTCCGGCACGAGCATGCCGGCCCTCTGGACCTGGGGCATCATCTCCGGCGTCTTCATGGTGGTCCTGTACCTCCTCGTGATCTACGTGGTCGTCAAGGGCGGCCGCGACCTGAAGGGCTCCGAGGCGGCGACGACGCTCCGCAACGCGGGGATCCTGCTCATCGTCACCTGGATGGCCTACCCGATCATCTTCGGCCTGCAGGGCTGGGGCCACGGTGGCGCCGTCATCACCTGGATGCAGGTCGTCCTGTCGGCCGCGGACATCGTCGCGAAGGTCGGCTTCGGCGCGATGATCCACAAGGTCGCCAAGTTCCGGTCCGCCGAGGACGTCCGCGCCGGCGTCGACACCCTGCCCGAGGCGCTGTGGGTCTCGTCCGAGAAGCTCGCCGACGGCACCCTGCCCGACACCGCGACCGAGTCCGACACCGCCACCGTCGCAGGTCGCGGTGAGCACCGTGTCCGTCGCTGACACCGGCACGACCACCTCGGGGGCTGGAGCGCACGTCGCTCCGGCCCCCGGCCCCGTCGCGGGGGCGCTGCCCGCCTCCGTCGACGTCGCCGTGGTGGGCGGTGGTTGCTCCGGCATCGCGACGGCGGTCCACCTCGCCGCGCTGCCGGGAGACCCGTCCGTCCTGGTGCTCGAGGGCCGCTCCACACCGGACCCGCGCTCGTGGTGCTCGTGGGACGACGGCAGCGATCCCCTCCCCGAGGCCCGCTCGGCCTCGTGGACCCGGTGGGAGGTCCGGACCGACCGGGGCACGAGCGTCGGGACGGACCCCGACCACCCCTACGTCCTGGTGCGCGCGGCGGACCGACGGGCAGCTGCCGAGCGGCGGCTGGCCGCGCTCGGTGGCGTCCGGGTGGTCGACGGTGCCCCCGTGACCGCGGTGACGGCGGTGCCCGTGACGGACGGTCCGGGCGTCTCGGTCGAGTCGGCCCTCGGCACCGTGCGGGCGGCGAGCGTGCTCGATGCCCGGGGACCGCGCTGCCCGGAGCACGTCGGTGCCGGCCGGGTCCTGCTCCACCAACGGTTCGTCGGACACTGGATCACCGCGGACCGGCCCGTCTTCGACACGACGACCGCGACGCTCATGGACTTCACCGGGCAGGCCGCCTCCGGACCCGCGCGGTTCGTGTACGTCCTGCCGGTCTCCCCCACCGAGGCCCTCGTCGAGAGCACGCTCTTCACGCCGGACGCCGCGGACCCGTTCGACCACGAGGACCACGTCGCGCAGTACGTCGAGCGGCGCTGGGACCTGCGGCCGGACGAGTGGCGGATCGTCGACTCGGAGCGGGGGTGCATCCCGATGACCGACGCCCCGGTCCGACCCGGTACGCGGTGGTCGGCTGCGGAAGCCGTCGTCGGGACGACCCGACCGAGCAGCGGCTACGGGTTCGCCCGGAGCAACCGGCACAGTGCCGTCGTCGCGCAGCACCTGGCGGCCGGCACGCCCGTCCCGCCGTTCGTCGACGGCTGGCGCACGCGGTTCCTCGACGCGGTCTTCCTCCGGTTCCTACGCGACCGACCGGAGCAGGCCCCGGAGGCGTTCCGCCGCCTGTTCGCGCTGCCCGGGCCGCTCGTCGTCCGGTTCCTGACGGAGCACTCGACCCCCGCGGACGACGTACGGATCGTGCTGGCGCTGCAGAAGCCGCCGTTCCTCGCGGCGCTCGTCCGCACCGTGGTCGACGCGGTCACCCGACGCCGGACGGAAGCGGTTGCGCACGCCGACGCCGACGCCGACGTCGACGCCCGTCGCGGCCGTGCGGCGGGGAGCGCTCGGTGACCGCCGTGACCGCCGCGGATCCCGTGCTCGCGCTCCCGGAGACCGCTCCCCCCGCGCTCCGGACGTGGGTCGCCGACCACGTGCTGGCACCCGTCACCGCGGTCCTGGCCGTCATGGCCCTGGTCTGCGCGGTCCTCCGGCTCAGCGGCACACCGGTGCCGATGGCCGTCCAGCTCGTCCCCTTCGCCGTCAGCGTCCTGGTGTTCGGGCTCCCGCACGGTGCGCTCGACCACCTCGTCCCCGCCCGGCTGCGCCCGGGGACGAGCACGGCGCGCTCGGTCCTGGTGGTCGTCGCCCTGTACCTCGTCGTCGGGTCGGCCACCGCCGCGCTCTGGATCGCCGCGCCGCTGCTGGGCTTCGCCGTGTTCGTCGCGATCACGTGGTTCCACTGGGGGCAGGGTGACCTCTTCGTGGACCGGCTGCTCGGCGACGGCGCACCGGGACGCGTCGGCTCCGTCCTGACCGTGCTGGTGCGCGGCGCGCTGCCGATGCTCGTGCCCTTCGTGGCGCAGCCGGGTGCTGCCGTGCAGGTCGTCGTCGAGTCCGCGGCCGTGGTCGACGGCGGGACCGACCGAGCCGTCCTCGTCGTCCCCGCAGCGGTCCGGATCGCGGGCGCCGCCCTCGTCCTCGTGCTCGTCGTGCTGCACGTCGTGGCGGTCGGTCGATCGGGCGGGCCGCGCTGGCGGCAGGTCTCCGAGGACCTCGTGCTCGTCGCCTTCTTCACCGTCGTCGCGCCGGTGCTCGCGGTCGGGCTCTACTTCACGCTGTGGCACGCGGTCCGGCACATCCTCCGGTTGGAGCTCACGGACCCGACCAGCGCGCGGCAGCTGCACCGCGGGCGACTGCTCGCACCGTTCCTCCGGTTCGCCCGTCAGGCGTGGCCGATCACGGCGATCGCGGTGGCGATGCTCGTGGTGCTCGCCGTCGTGGTCCGGCGGGTCGACCTCGGCGTCTACCTCGCCCTCATCGCCGCACTCACCACCCCGCACACCGTGGTCGTCACGTGGATGGACCACGTCCAGCGCACGTGGTCCCGACGCGCACCCGAACTCGCACGCCCCGCACCCCGAACGAAGGACGTCCCGTGACCGACACCCCCACGCCCCGTGCCTCCGGCCTGCGCACCGGCGCGGTCTTCGCCGGTCGGATCCTCGTCATCGCCGCGGCGGTCGGTCTGGTCGGCTGGATCGCCTTCACCCTGTCGAACGTCGTGGTGCCGTTGCTCATCGGTCTGGTGGTCGCGGCACTCCTCGTCCCGTTCAGCGCTGTGCTGCAGCGCCACGGCGTCCCGAAGTGGCTCGCGATCGTGATCGCGCTGCTGTCGCTCGTCGGCGGGATCGCGCTGCTCGTGTTCCTGGTCGTCTGGCGCGTCAGCGAGCAGCTCCCCAGCCTCGAGGACCGGACGGTCGCGCTCATCGGGACCGTGCAGGACCTGCTGCGGCACCCGCCGTTCGGCCTGCCGTCGGTCGACCTCGACACCCTGTCCGCCGACGCCAGGACCTTCGTCGAGCAGCACGCCGCCGAACTGCAGCAGGGGATCGTCGTCGCGGGGGCGACCCTGGTGCACCTGGGCGAAGGGCTCTTCATCGTGACCTTCGTGACGATCTTCGCGCTCACCGGCGGTCGCCACATGTGGGAGTGGGTCGTCTCGCTCTTCCCGCGGGCCGCGCAGCACCGGATCGGCGTCGCCGGCGAGGCCGGGTGGACGACGCTGACGCACTTCATCCGTGTGCAGGTCGTCATCGCCGCGACGGACGCGATCGGCATCGCGCTCGGCGCCTTCCTGCTCGGGGTGCCGCTCGCCGGACCCATCGGGGTGGTCGTCTTCGTCGGGGCGTTCATCCCGGTCGTCGGTGCCTTCGCCGCGGGGGCGGTCGCGGTGCTGCTCGCGCTGGTGTTCAAGGGGTGGGTGGTGGCCCTCGTCATGCTCGGGATCGTCGTGCTCGTGCAGCAGCTCGAGGGGCAGGTGCTGCACCCGTTCCTGACGGGCTCGGTCGTCGCGGTCCACCCGCTCGCGGTGTTGCTCGCCGTGATCGCGGGCACGACGATCGGCGGCATCGCGGGCGGCTTCTTCGCCGTGCCGCTCGCCGCGACCGCGAACTCGATGATCCGCGCCGCCCGGCAGGACGACCCCGACGTCGAGATCGCGCTGCCGATCCCGAAGAGCGCCGAACCGGCCGGGTGACGAACCGGCCGGGTGACGAACCGGCCGGTCCGGGTCCGCGCGGCACCGCTCACCGTCGTGCCGCCCGCCGCCGCGGAGCGCCGCTCACCGCCCGCGGCGGTAGGCGCTCCCGTCGCACGTGTGCACGGCGTCGTCGTCGAAGAGCAGGCGCAGCGAGTAGGCCGCGCAGTCCACGAAGGTCGCGATGCTGATCCACGTCCGGGACCGTCGCAGCTCGCCCTTCGACGGACCGTCCGAACCGATGCCCGCGCGGTGCACGACCCAGGCCAGGTCGCGGGCCTCGGTGTCGAGCCAGCGCATCACGGCCTCGTTGTCGCGGTGCTGCCCGTCGTACGAGCGCGCGATGGTCGCGCGGACGAGCCGCAGCACGGGCATCAGCCGCTTCCCCGGAGCCGCACTCAGCCCACCCGCCTGGTAGAGCAGGCGACGGACCCCCTTCCGGCGCATGACCGGGACGAGTGCCTGCACGAACGGGGTGTTCACGAGGCGGTCGCGCTGCGCCACCACGTCACCGAGCATGAGGACCACCGCGTCCACGCCCTCGAGCAGGGCGTCGAGGTCGAGCGGTTCCGAGATCGACCCCTGCACGACCTCGAGCCCGTCGTGCTGCAGCGAGAGCTTCGCGGGGTTCCTGGCGAGCGCCCGGACCCGGTGGCCGGCGTCGAGGGCGAGTCGGGTGAAGTGCTGACCGGTCTGGCCGGTCGCGCCGAGCACGAGGAGTGTCTGGTTCGAGGTCATGCGGCCAATCTAGGCACTGACAAGAAAGTAGTCAATGACTAGTTCCGCGGTAGGATGGTCCCGTGAGCGACCGGCCCTTCCACCACGGGAACCTGCGCACCGCGCTGCTCGACGAGGCGCTCGTCGTCCTCCGCGGGTCCGGCGTCGACGGGCTGTCCCTCCGTGACCTCGCCCGACGGGTGGGCGTGAGCCACGGCGCACCGCGGAGTCACTTCGTGGACCGGCAGGCACTGCTCGACGCGCTCGCCGAGGCCGGCTTCCATCGCCTGACCAACGATGTCCGACGAGCGGTGGCGGGGCAGCACGACGTCCGGGAGCGGTTCCTCCGCGTCGCCCGCGCCTACGTCGACTTCGCCATCGACGACGCCGCACTCATGGACCTGATGTTCCAGACCGGCCCAGGCGGTCGCCCGGAGGCCGTCTCGACCGCCGCGCGGGACCTGTTCGACGCGCTCGACAGCGCGATGGGCCCGCGGGACGGGCGCACGGACGAGGGCGCCCGCGACACGTTCAAGATGCTGTTCGCGGCCTCGATGCAGGGTATCGCCGCGCTCGTCGCCGCGCACCGGATCGCCCGCGCGGACGGGGACCGTCTCGTCGGTGACGCGATGGAGATGATGCTCGGGTCGGACCTGGCCGCCCGGACGGTCAGCGCCCGCTGACCACCGCGTCCCGCCGCATCCGCACCAGGCTCGCGCCGGTCGCTCCCGCCATCGCGACGAGGATCACCACGAGCGACACCCACGTCGGGATCTCCGGCGCCCACGAGAAGCCCTCGCCGCCGTTGAGGAAGGGCAGCTCGTTCTCGTGCAGGGCGTGCAGCACGAGCTTCACGCCGATGAACGCCAGGATGAGCGCGATCCCGTACTTCAGGTAGACCAGGCGCTCCAGCAGCCCACCGAGCAGGAAGTACAGCTGCCGCAGGCCCATCAGGGCGAAGACGTTCGCGGTGAAGACGATGAAGGCACTCTCGGTGATGCCGAAGATCGCGGGGATCGAGTCGAGCGCGAACAGCAGGTCGGTGGTGCCGATCGCGATGAGCACGATGAGCAGCGGGGTGAAGTGCTTCGCCCCGTCCTGGGACACGCGGAACTTCATGCCGTCGAACTCGTCCGTGATCCGGACGCGCCGACGGAGCAGTCGGACGAGGGCGCTGTCCTGCTGCTCCTCGTCGTCGTCCTCGCGGAGCTGCTGGATCGCGGTCCAGATCAGCCAGGCGCCGAACAGGTAGAAGATCCAGGTGAAGTCCTCGATGAGCTGCGCGCCGACCAGGATGAACACCCCGCGGAGGACCAGGGCGATGATGATGCCGAGCATCAGCACCTCCTGCTGGATCGCCTTCGGCACGCTGAAGCGCGCCATGATGATGACGAAGACGAACAGGTTGTCGATGCTGAGGCTGTACTCGGTCAACCAGCCGGCGACGAACTGCCCCGCGGCGTCCCCGCCGGCGAAGACGAGCATGAGCACCGCGAAGACGAGCGCGAGCCCGACGTAGACACCGACCCATGCTCCGGACTCCCGCAGGCTCGGGACGTGCGGCCGCCGAGCGACGATGAGCAGGTCGACGAGCAGGATCGCGACGAGCGCGATGATCGAGCCGACCTCGAAGACGACGGGGAGCTGGGGCATCGTCCCAGTCTGGGGCATGCGGACGGGAGGCGCGTGGCGAGGCCGTGAGGCGCCTCCCGTCCCGCGCGTCCCCGGCTCAGTCCCCGCGGTCGCCGACCGCGTCGGCCGCCTGCTCGTACAGGCTGGTCGCCAGGGCGTTGAGCACCTCGTGCAGCTCGCCGCCGTGCGCGCCGTCGACCGCGCGCAGCATCGCGCCGTACCGGGCGCGGTAGTCCTCGACCACGGTCTCACCCGCGGGCAGCAGGCGGAGGAGTGATCCGCGTCGGTCGGCGGGGTTGGGTGCTCGCTCGAGCAGCCCGGCAGCCGTCATCCGGTCGATCATGTTCGTCACCGCACCCGAGGTCAGCCCGAGGTACCCCGCGACCTCGGTGGGGGTGGAGTACCCGGTGTCGCTGACGAGCACGAGGGCACGCAGGGCGTTCTCGTGGATGCCGGCCCGAGCGCTCAGTTGCCCGATCAGGCTCGTGTTCGCGCGGACGACCGCGGCGAAGGCTGCCATGAGGTCGGCGTCGTCGTCGCTGGTGGGGGCCACGGGACCTGCTTCCGTCAAGGGGGGTACGGGGCGTCCCCCGCTCTGGGGTAAGTGTACGAGTAGTCCATTTGGTGAATGAGTGACTATCTTGATCATTGAAGCAAGTCGGCCCGAACCCCTTGCTCCCAGACTTCCCGCACCACCACCGAACGAAGAGGTCCACCGTGTCCACCAAGCTCCGCACCTCCGCACTGAAGCGGATCCGTTTCGCCCCCGTGGCGCTCCTGGCCGGCATCTTCGCGGCCGTCCTGCTGTCGCTCTCGCTGACCGGCACCCTGTCCGGGTTCGCCGCGAGCATCACGAACTCGAGCAACACCGCCGCCACCGGCACCCTGGTCATGCAGGAGCAGAACGCCGGCGCGACCGTCACCTGTCTCAGCACCGACGGCGGCTCCGTCTCCACGAACGCGGCGACCTGCTCGACCATCAACAAGTTCGGCGGCAGCACGACGATGACGCCGGGCAACACCGTGAACACCGCGATCTCGATCAAGAACACCGGGACCGCGAACGCCGCGACCTTCACGCTCACCCCGGGTGCGACCTGCACGCAGTCGGCCAACGGCACCCAGAACGGCACCGCGACGGACCTCTGCGCCAAGATGAACCTCGTCATCACCTCGGGTTCGACCACCGTCTTCAGCGGCACCCTCGCCAGCTTCAAGGGTGCGCCGGCCTCGTCCTTCACGATGCCGCAGGCCCCCGCAGCCGGCGCGACCGTCCCCTTCAACTTCGCCGTGACCCTCGACCCGTCGGCCGGCAACACCTACCAGGGTCTCGCCGCCTCGGTCCCGATGACCTGGACCTTCACCGCCTGAGCCCCGAGGAGCGAGCCGGCGTGACGCCCTGATCCCGCCACGCCGGCACCGCTCGCGCTCCTGCACCCCGCAGCCGGCTCCCCGAGCCGACCGCCCAGACCGACGCCCCCGACCGGCATCCCCCCGTCCGGTCGGGTGACGTCACCCCCGGCGCAGTCCGACCGTTGTCCCCCCGTCCGGTCGGACCGCGCCCACCCCGGCGGCACTCGGACGACCCCCCACGTCCGAG
>CAJYIG010000148.1 GCA_913774725.1 uncultured Curtobacterium sp.
CGCTGTGCGCAGCCCGAACGGATCCCGACACCTCCTTGCGCCGACGCGCGGGCTGCGCAACGTCGCGATGATGCCGGTCAGCTGACCGGAGGAGCGCTCGACACCCGGGACGTCGTCCGGGGCCCGGCGCTCCTTCCGTCCAGGACTCGACCTGCGTACAATGTTCGATGTGGTACATCAGTCGCGCGCAGCAGGTATCGACCTCCTCAGGGTGCTCGGACTCGTCGCCGTCGTCGCCGGCCACGTGTGGACGGACCACGGCGTCGTGAGATCAGCGTTGTACTCGTGGCACGTCCCGCTCTTCTTCTTCCTCGCCGGGTACTTCTGGACCGCGGGCCGCTCCCTCCGGTCCGAGGCGACCGCCCGGGCCCGGAGCCTCCTCGTGCCGTACGCGCTCTGGCTCCTGCTCGTCGGGACCGTCTGGCTCGCAGTGGCGCGGCCGGACCGCGCCGGACTGCTCGCCCTCGTCGCGCCCGTGCTCGGCGGGAAGTACGCGAGCGCACCGTTCTCAGCCTTCTGGTTCGTCACGGCTCTCTGCACGTGTGCGGTCCTCCGTCGGCTCCTCGAACGGTTCCCGACGCCGGTCCGCTGGTCGGTCGCCGTCCTCGGGGTCATCGGCGCGACGGTCGCGCCCGAACTCGTCAGTGCGGTCCCACTCGGCGTCGGGACGGCATTCCCCGCACTGGCGTTCCTGCTCCTCGGTGAGACGTTCCGGCACGCTGCCGCGGACGTGCGACGGCCAGTGGTGACGGGCATCGGGCTGCTCACCGGGAGTGGGATCGCGCTCGCCGCCGGCGTACGACCGCTCGACGTCAAGCAGGCGGATCTCGGCACGCCGATCGCCAGCGTCGTCGTGGTGACGGCGATCTGCTGCGGGCTGGTCCTCCTCGCGCGAGCCGTCGAGACGCTCCTGCCCGCATCGTGGCAGCGAGCCACGGGCCGCCTCGCGGCATGCGGCATCGGTGTCGTGCTCAGCCACGCGCTCGTCCTGTGGCTGATGCCGCAGGACGTGCCCGACGTGCTGGCCTTCCTCGCGGCGCTGGTGCTGCCGTGGGCCGCGGCACTCGCGCTCGGCCGCTCCCGGACGGCGGGTTGGACGGTGGGCACCGCACCCCGCCGGGGCAGGAGGGTCGCCGTGGCGTGACCGGAGACTCGGCGCCCGCCGGTACTCGGCGCCCGCCGGTACTCAGCGCCCGCCCGTGCTCAGCGCCCGCCCGTGCTCAGCGTCCGCCTGTGATCCGGCGCTCACGCTGCGCGACACCGGCGGTGCCGTACGGGTAGTCGTCGATCCGCGGGGCGCTCGCTTCGGTCAGCTTCTCCATCTCGTCGTCGGTGAGCACGAGGTCGGCAGCGCCGAGGTTGTCCTCGAGCTGCGACACCGTCCGGACGCCGAGGATGACGCTCGTCACCGCCGGTCGGGCGAGCAGCCAGGCGAGGGCCACCTGCGACCGCGAGGCGCCGTGCGCGTCGGCGACGTCCGACACCGCGTCGAGCACCTTCCAGGTGCGCTCGTCGGCGTTCCGTGCCTCCCACGCCTCCATGCCGCGCTGCGGGTCCTCGCCGAGACGGGTCGCTCCGGTGGGCGCCTCGTCGCGCTGGTACTTCCCGGACAGCCAGCCGCCGGCCAGGGGCGACCAGGGCAGCAGGCCGATGTCGGCGTCGAGGCACGCCGGGACGACCTCGTGCTCGATGTCGCGGACGAGCAGGTTGTACTGCGGCTGCAGCGTCACCGGCGGCGCCCAGCCGTGGGTCTTCGCCTCGTACACGGCCTTGGTGACCTGGTAGCCGAGGTAGTTCGAGAAGCCGTAGGTGCCGATCTTGCCGGCGGAGACGGCGTCGTCGAGGAAGCGCAGGGTCTCCTCGATCGGGGTCAGCGCGTCCCACGCGTGCATCTGGTACAGGTCGATGTGCTCCACGCCGAGCCGTTCGAGCGAGGCGTCGAGGGCCACGCGCAGGTGCCGGCGGGACAGGCCGAGGTCGTTCGGTCCGTCGCCCTGGGGGAACCGGCCCTTCGTCGCGATGACGACCTGCTGCGCCTCGGTCGGGTGGGCGGCGAGCCACCGGCCGATGATGCGCTCGGACTCGTTGCCGGAGTACACGTCCGCGGTGTCGACGAGCGTGCCGCCCGCTGCGACGAACGCGTCGAGGATCTGGTGGGAGGTGGGTTCGTCGGCTTCGCTGCCGAACGTCATGGTGCCGAGGGTCAGCGTCGACACCGATGTCCCGCTGTTGCCGAGGAGTCTGTAGTCCATGGCCGGGACGCTACGCCCGGCCTCCCGGACCCGAGGGGTCCCGCCAGTACCCGTCAGGGGTTCGGCACTGCCCCCTCAGCGCCCGTCGGACAAGAACGCGATCGCTCGCTCCCGGAAGTCGCGCGACGTCGGGGCGCCGAACGGTGTCACAGTGTGGTTGCTCCGCTCAAGAACGCGATCGCCGCCTCCCGGAAGTCGCGCGACGTCGGGGCATTGAAGTGGTTCCTCCGCGGGATCTCGAAGAACGACGCGTCCGGCGCCGCCTCGGCCAACCGCACGGCGCTGTCCCGGATCCCGTCCTCGCTGCCCGCCGCCATCAGGATCGGTTGCGTCGGCGCGTTCTCGGGCGTCGGCTCGACACTGTTCCGCATCCCCTCGACCATCGCGACGAGCGCCCGCAGGTCGTTCCCCTCGACGTTCGCCGCCATCTGCAGGTAGCCGTTCGTCACCCGGTCCTCGACGGGGGTGCCGTCCGCGATGTACGCCTTCGCCTGGTCGACCGCGACCCGGCGCATGGGGTCCGCGTCCGGGATCCCGCCGAGCACCGCCCGCGAGATCCGGTCCGGGATCCGCTCGGCGGTGTGCCAGCCGACCCGCGCGCCGAGCGAGTACCCGAGGAAGGCGACGTCGGCGAGCAGGTAGGTGTCGATGACCGTGGTGACGTCGGCGACGAGCAGGTCCATCGAGTACGCGGACGGGTCGTGCGGCTTCGACGAGGCGCCGTGCCCCCGCTGGTCGAGCGCGACGACCCGGTACCCGGCGCGCACGAGGTCGCGGGTCCACCCGGAGGCGTGCCAGTTGAGGACCGCGCCCGAGGCGAACCCGTGCACGGCGACGACCACGGGGGCGTCCGGGTCACCGAAGTCGTAGGTCGCGAGCTTCAGGCCGTCCGGGGACATCACGGCACGGGGGCGCGGCGCTTCGGGGACGAGTGACATGGCGTCACCAGGCTACCGGGGCAGGGTGGACCCCATGGACGGCTACGGCGGCGATCAGGTCCGGGCGGCGGAGCGGCCGCACCTCGACGCGGGGGAACCCCTCATGCAGCGCGCGGCGGACGGGCTCGCCCGCATCGTCGGCGAGCTGCTCGACGACCCCGCGGTCCGTCCGCAGGACGGTCCGGGGTCGGTCCTGCTGCTCGTGGGGAGCGGTGACAACGGCGGTGACGCCCTCTTCGCGGGAGCACGCCTGGCTGCGGACGGGAGGCACGTGGCGGTGCTGTGCGTCGGCTCGCGTGTCCACGGGGCGGGCCTGGCAGCGGCGCTGGACGCCGGCGCGCGCCTCCTAGATGGGCCGGCGGACTCCCGTGCGGTCGGCAGCGACGCGGGTGCGGCCGACATCCTGCGGGCTGCCGTGACGCCCGACGCCGACCGCCTGGCGGCGGTCGCAGCCGAGGCCGCCGCCGAGGCGGACCTGGTGCTCGACGGCATCCTCGGCATCGGAGCGGGTGGCGGGTCCCCGCTCCGCTCCCCCGCGCGGCAGGTCGTCGACGCGATCCGCGAGCTCGCTCGCGACCAGCGCGCCCCCTTCGTCGTCGCCGTCGACGTGCCGAGCGGCATCGATGTCGACACCGGCGCCGTGGCGGACGACCACGTGCTGCACGCCGACGTCACGGTCACGTTCGGCGGGGTCAAGGCGGGGCTGCTGACCGGCCCCGGCGCGACGCTCGCGGGCCGCATCGAGCTCGTCGACGTCGGCATCGGTGCGGACCTGGCGGCGACGGAGCCGCTGGTCCGCACCTGACGGCGACCGGCCGCAGGGCGGGGCTCAGGGCGCGCCGGCGTCCACCCCGTCGACGACGTCGGGACGGGCCTCGAGCCAGGTGTCCACGAAGTGCCGGTAGTTCGCGGCGATGACCTGCTCGGCGGCCTCGTGGTCCAGCCCCCGCTGCACGACGTCGTCGAGCGCGTCCTCCCAGTTGCTCCGCCCGATGGCGAAGCCGACGAAGCCGTCGACCGGCGCTGCGGTCCGGAGCCAGTGGTCGAGTTGGTCCTGCGGGGCGTCGCGGCCGAGCACGATGCACTGCACGTGGTCACGACCCCCGGCACGGGCGGCGGCGACGACGCGCTCGGCGTCCTCGGTGCGGTCGAGGCCCTCGAGCTTCCACACGTCCGGCTCGACGCCGTGCTCCTGCAGGTACCCGATCGTCTCGACGACGAGCCCCGGTCGGACGTCGCGGTCGTAGTCGTCGGCGGACGCCTGCTGCTCGTCGGTGCCGGGGACGAGGAGTTCGACCAGGAACGCCCGGTCGGCGTCGTGCAGGGCTTGCGAGACCTCGGCGAGCCGCTCGGCCTGCGCCTGCCGGTCGCCGGCGTCGAACGCTGGGTTGTCGCGGACCAGCACCTTCACGAAGTCGGGGTCGAACGAGTCGACGTGCGCGAGCCAGTCGTCGCCGTACTCGAGCTCGAACCAGTCGCGGCCGGACTGCTCGATCGGCATCGCGAGCTGCAGTCCGGCCTCGCGGACGAGCCGGGCGACGTCCGCACCGTAGCGCTCGTCGACGAGGACGCCCGTGCGGGGGCGGGACGCCCCCGCGGCGAGCGCGGTGAGCACGCCACGGTAGACGAGCTGCTTGCCGGCGCGGACACGCGCGGCGTCGGCGTCGTCAGCGGGCTCGCCGGACTCGTCGCCGTAGGTGTGCTCCAGGAGCGAGGACCGCTGGTCCATCGCGAGGAGGAAGAGGGGGTGCTGTTCATCGAGGTCGGCCATGCCGCCATGCTGCTCGCACCCCCTCCGGCCGCGCTCAGTGGGCGCGGTACAGCTCGGGCTCCGGGAGCCCGTGGGCAGCACGGATGCCGCGGGAGATCCCCTCGATCGCGACGAGCGCGTCGACGACGGCCTCGGCGGTCACCGGGAACGGCATGCTGTGGATGGTCTCGCTCTCCACCGTGGCGGCCTCGGCGACGGCCTGGAGCACGTCCCGGTCGTCGACGGTCAGACCGATCTCGGTCAGCGTGTTCG
This sequence comes from uncultured Curtobacterium sp., assembly GCA_913774725.1. Taxonomy (GTDB): domain Bacteria; phylum Actinomycetota; class Actinomycetes; order Actinomycetales; family Microbacteriaceae; genus Curtobacterium; species Curtobacterium subtropicum. The sequence goes on from CAJYIG010000148.1 coordinate 5,214, forward strand.
GCAGGCCCACCTTCGTGGTGAACACGACGAAGTCCTCGATCTCGTCTGCCGGTGCCCCCTCGAGCACGAGCTGCGCGATCGTGCCGACGTTGACCTTCTGCCCGTGCGCGAGCCCGTGTGCCTGCGGCGCCGCGGTCAGGCCGTTGTGGATCGCGTGCGCCGCAGCCAGGCCACCGGACTCGAAGCCGAGCCCGGAGAGCAGCGTGTTCGCCTCGACGACCTTCTCGAGCGCCGGTGTGACGACCTTCGCCTCGACGGACGCGATCGCCTGGAGCGCGTTCTCGTGCAGGAGTCGCCAGGACAGCTCGGCGAGGGCGACGCCGGTCTCGGTCTGCAGCCCGCCCGCCATGGTGTCGGCGTTCGCGCGCTTCGCGGCCCGGGCCTCGACCCAGGTGGCGAGTGCGTCGCCGATGCCCGCGACGAGGAACTGCACGGGCGCGTTCGCGACGAGCTTCGTGTCGATGAGCACGAGGTCGGGGTTGTGCGGGAAGAAGCGGTACTCGATGAACTCGCCCTCCTCCGAGTACACGACCGCGAGTGCCGAGGTCGGCGCGTCGGTGCTCGCCGCGGTGGGGACGCTCGCCCAGCGGATCCCGGCGAGGTGCCCCGAGGCCTTCGCGGCGTCGATCGCCGAACCACCGCCGAGGCCGACGACCACGTCGGACCCGGTCTCGCGGATCCGCGCGGTGAGGTCGTCGATGGCCTGCGGGGTGGCGAAGCGGCCGAAGCCGACCCGCTCGACGGGCAGTCCGGCAGCGTCGAAGCTCGTGCGCACGGCGTCCTCGACGATGCCCCACACCACGTCGTCGGCGACGAGCAGCGGACGCTTCCCGATCGGTGCGACGAACTCCCCGACGCGGGTGATCGCGTCCTTGCCCTGCACGTAGCGGGCGGGGCTCATGACGGTGCTGATCGGAGTGGCCATGGTGCTGCTTCCTTCCGGGTTGCGCGTGCTGTTGGTCGACACGTGTCGGGTTCGCCGACGGACCGCACGCTACGCGGGTCGGCTCCGGGTACGGTCGGCGGCATGACGTTCAACGAGGACTCGCAGCTCAGCGGCGGGAAGGTGAAGCGCCGCGGCCGGGCGGCGGTGCTCGGCGGCGGCGGGGTCGGCGTCGCCGCGATCGTGGTGTTCCTCATCGCCCAGTTCACGAGTGTCGACCTGAGCGGCCTCGTCGGCGACGGCAGCGGCACCACGCAGATCCAGCAGCAGGAGGAGACGGTGCAGCCCGCCGAGGAGTGCCGCACCGGCCGCGACGCGAACCAGCGCGTGGAGTGCCGGATGGAGGGCGCCGCGGAGTCGCTCGACGCCTACTGGACGGACCAGGCCGACGCCCTCGGCATCGCGTACACGACGCCCGCCTTCTGGCTCTTCGACGGGTCGACGGACACTGGGTGCGGCCAGGCCTCGGCGGCGACCGGCCCGTTCTACTGCCCGCCGGACCGCGCGATCTACCTCGACACCGCGTTCTACGACGACCTGCAGTCCCGGTACGGCTCGTCCGGCGGTCCGCTCGCGCAGATGTACGTCGTCGCGCACGAGTGGGGCCACCACGTGCAGCAGCTCCAGGGCACCTTCGCCGACACCGACCGCTCGGGCACCGGCGCGTCGTCGGGCAGCGTCCGCGTCGAGCTGCAGGCGGACTGCTACGCGGGCGCCTGGGTCGGCTCGGCCGCCACGACCCGTGACGCGTCCGGCGAGACCTTCTTCGAACCGGTCACCCGGGCGCAGATCGCCGACGCGCTGTCCGCCGCGAGCGCCGTCGGTGACGACAGCATCCAGGAGCGGGCGACCGGCCGGGTCGACCCCGACTCCTTCACGCACGGTTCGAGCGCGCAGCGGCAGGCGTGGTTCACGCGTGGGTACGAGCGCGGCGCGACGGCGTGCGACACGTTCAGCGTCCCCGGCTCGCAGCTCTAGACGGGCGACGACCGAGGCCCGGGACCGCCGCGGCGCCGTGGCGGCTTCGGTGCTCCTCGGGAATGCTGCGCGGAAGCGACAGAGCATCGCCAGATGATCCGCGAGCACTGTCGCTTCCGCGGACCACTCCGGGTCGACCGCCTCCCCGCGCGCCGGCGCAGCCGGACGTCAGCCGGCGGATGCGCTCGCGGAGGGGGTCGGCGTGGCCGTCGGCGACGGCGTCGCCTCCGTCGCGCCCGCCGCCGACACCACGAAGGTGCGGAAGTCGTCGTTGGTGATCGGCGCGGTCAGCTCGTACTGCTTGCCGTTCACGAGCACCAGGGGCGGCCCGGGGAACTCGCTGAGCGACGACCCGGGGATGTCCCCACCGGTCACGTCGGCCGTGCGCTCGTCGACCCACTTGACGTAGGTCTGGTCACGGATGCAGTCGCGGATCGCCGCGGTGTCCCGCACCCCGTCGACCCCGGTGACGATCCGCTCGAGCTGCGCGTCGGTGAGCCCGGAGGTGCCCTGTTCGGGCTGGCGCGCGAAGAGCGCCTGGTTCACGGCGTAGAACTGGTCGGGCGACCGGTCCGCGACGCAGGCGGCGGCGTTCGCGGCGCGCAGCGAGTACTTCGTGCCCTGCGAGCGGTTCGTCAGCACGGCGACGGGGTGGATGTCCACCGTCGCGGCGCCGGACTCGGCGAGGCCCGCGATGTAGTCGCCGTTCGCCTTCTCGAACTGGGCGCAGGTGTCGCAGAGGTAGTCGACGTACATGGTGATGCGCACCGGGTCGGAGGTGCCGGTCGCGCTCGGCGACGGGGCTGCGGCAGCGTCCACGGCCTTCAGGTCCTGCCCGATGGTGATGCCGCCACGGGACATCGTGGACGGACCGGGACCCGCAGGCCCGACCGAGTCGACGAGCACGAGGGTGACGACCGCCACCGCGGCGAGCAGCACGACCCCGAGGCCGACCTGCAGCCCGAGACGGGTCCCGCGCTGCCGGCGCTTCTGCTGCGTCCGGGCGCGCTGGGCCCGTTGCCGTGCGGCCTCTCGTCGTTCGTTGCGCGCGGCGCGTGCGTCACCCTCGGGGCGGTTGGTCATGCGTCGATGGTCCTCACGTTGATCCTGACGTCCGCACGGCCTCACCTTCCCCCGTACGCCGGACGGACCCGCCGATCGTAGTGGTCCGTCCTGGGACCAGCCAACCAGGTCGGACCGGACACTGGCGCTGGCGGGGGAAGTCGTGTTGTATGAGCAGCGATGGTCGACGGCGACCATCCGGGGCCCCAACGGGCAACCGCTTCACTACGGATCGTCCGGCACGTACCTGCCGGTGAAGGAAGGATCGAACGCTCATGGCGTCCGTCACCTACGACAAGGCAACCCGTCTCTACCCCGGAGGCACCCGCCCCGCGGTCGACTCCCTCGACCTGGACATCGCCGACGGCGAGTTCCTCGTCCTCGTCGGCCCCTCGGGCTGCGGCAAGTCCACCTCGCTGCGCATGCTCGCCGGCCTCGAAGAGGTCAACTCCGGCGCCATCCGCATCGGCGAGCGCGACGTCACCGACGTTCCGCCGAAGGACCGCGACATCGCGATGGTGTTCCAGAACTACGCGCTGTACCCGCACATGACCGTCGCCGAGAACATGGGCTTCGCGCTCAAGATCGCCGGCGTCGGCAAGGAGGAGCGCGCCACCC
>CAJYIG010000149.1 GCA_913774725.1 uncultured Curtobacterium sp.
GAAGCAGACACGGAGATGGCCGTCCGGGCCGAGCGGGGCGCCGTCCGGTGAGTGCACCGGTGACCGCGGGGCTCCTCGACGAGATCCGTCTCGACATGGCCGCGGTCGTCGCCGCGGCCGGTGCGGCGAGCGCTGCTGCTGAGCGCGTCCGGACCGCAGCCGCGGCCGGTGAGCGGTCCTGGGCGGTCATGCCGTCCGCCTTCGCCATGCCCGGTGTGAGCGAGGCGATGCCCGCGATGACCCGCCGGTCCAGCGACGCAGCCGACGGCCTGGCCGAAAGTGTCACGGCCTTGCACCGCCTGCTCGACGCGGCCTCGTTCGAGTTCGCCGACCTCAGCTCTCGGCGGGCCGCGCTGGCGGAACGGGTCGCGTCCTTCACGGACGGGATCAGGCATGCCGTCGCACAGCACGACGCGGCGCTCGCCGACCCGCCGGCGGCGGCGACGCCGTGGCGGGAGGTCCCCGGCCTCGCCGCCGAGGACACCGCGCTCCGATCGGCGGCAGAGGCGTGGAACGAGCATTGGCGCGAGTGGCAGCGGGACCTGGCGTCGCGCATCCGGCGGATCGACGGTGGTGACTCGACGGACGGACTCGCCACCGACGAGACCGATGTCCGCACCGCGAGCCTCGTGGCGCCGATGCCGCTCCCGGGGTTCCCCTCGACGCCGTTCCAGTTCCCCTGGCCCTGGCTCGGGGCAGCCGGGGGAACAGCAGCCGGAGCAGGGAGCGCGGCCGCCGGAGCATCCGCGCTCGGGCTCCTCGGGATCCTCTTCGGACTGAGCGGCGACACCGCGAAGCAGACTCCCGCGGACGCGATGCGGCAGCGGATGGCGCAGGCCGACCGGGACGCCTGGGCCTGGACACACGATCCACTCACCGGCAAGCCGCGCGAGGTCGCCGGCGGCGCTGGCATCATGACCGACGTCATCGGGCCGATGACCGGGGCGGAGGCGAACGAGCACATCCGCTCGATCGGTCGGCCGGGAAAGACCGAGCCGCACCGAGAGGTGGACACGCCCGAAGAAGTCGTGGCGGCGTGGCGTGACCTGAGTCGTGGCGGAAAGCTTGTCACCGGGGCCGCTCGAGATCGCATCCAGGTGGTCCTTCCGGATGGCACGAGGGTGCAGTACCGGCGTGACAGCGGAACCGGGGGACCAGTGGTCGAGGTGCACAACCCCAAAGCGTCGGAGTGGGAGAACGTGAAGGTGCACCTGCCAGAGCGGATCGATCGACCTGGTCCGCACGATCTACCCGATGACGCTTTCCCGGAGGACTGACGATGAACGAGTTCACCTACTACTGCCTCGCCAGTGTGGAAGACGGGACGGGAGACGACTTGTGGGCGTGGTCCGGCAACGTGGAGAAGGGTCGTCACCGCCCTCTCGAGGACACCCGCTCGTGGCTCCTCCGACGGCTCCAGCAGCTCCTCGAAGGCGATCTGGTGTCGGTCGGAAACTTCGAGTACGGCGACTCTGGCAGAGCCGTCTGGCGGCCCTGGCCCGGTGATCCCGATTCCCTGGTCGAACGCGTCGCCGCGATCTACACCGTTGATGTCGAGCCTGACGAGGTGCAGTTCTGGGATTGCTACCTGATGAGGACGGAGCACGGCTCGGAGCTGTACGCGCGGGAACGTGCCCGGCGTCTGTCCGCCGGTCGGGACGTGGTCCCACGGCTTCGGAACGTCTGGGACGCCGACGGAACCGTCATCGAGCCACTTGGTGACGAGATCGTTGTCTGACGCCGACCCGGGAACCCGCTCAGACAGCAGATCCGGCGACCCGATCGTTGATGTCCGTGCGAGCTCGCGGGACAAGATCGAGATCCGTCTCCCGGGAGGATCGGATTCACACGACCCATCGAGGGACGCTTGATGAACGAACTGACTTACCAACTCCTCGCGGACGTCGCGGACGGACTGGGTACAGACCTCTCCGAATGGCACACGACCGTTGCGCACCGCACCGGCGAGGACGACGCGACCACGCGCTCTCGCGTGCTCGGCTGGATCCGGGCTTCGGTCGAGCAGGACATCATGGGGCTCGGGTCTCTCGAACCTGATGAGGAGGGGCGGGGACGGTGGTCGAACTGGTACGGCCCGGTGGGCGATCGTCTCGAGCGTGCTGGCGCACGGTACGGCGCAACCGGCACGCTCTGGAACGTCTTCGCGACCGACACTCCTCGAGGGATGGATCTCTACGAGGCCGAGCGGAGTCGCCGGGAGGCAGCGGGCCTCGATCCTGATGCGCACGTGGACCACTACTTCGAGGGGATCTGGGACGCCGACGGGAACGTCATCGAGCCGAACGGGGACAAGGTCGTTGTCTGACGCAGGCCTGGAGTACGTGGCGTTCCCGACGGTGGAGGTGCGGGCGATGCCCGACGGCTCGATCGCAGCGCTCCGCGAGCCGCTGCCCGGTCACGAGCAGTACATCGACGTCGTCCCGCACGTCGACGCCGAGGATCCCCGGGTGCAGCGACGCAGCGTCCGGCGCGACCCGGGCCTGCCGCCGAGCACCGAGCCAGCGCCGCGGACTCCCGAGGAACTGCTCCTGCTGGCCCTCACGGAGTTCAACCGGAACGGGTGCGCGACCGACCTCCGCGCGCTGCACCGCATGACGCGGATCGACCACGGACTCGACGGTCCCCGAGCTCGGGCGATGGCGCTGCGCTCCGTCGAGATCGGCATCCGCCGGGGGCTGCTGACGAGTGGGATGTTCGTCCGGAGCGGTCCCAAGCTCGCGTTCGTCGAACCCGAGCGGAGCCTCGCAGACCGGGTCGCGACCGTCCGCGGTCGGTACGTCAGCGCGCCAGAGGCCGGCGAGTCCGACGACGACCTCGCCGACTCGGTGTGGTTGATGAACACGACCGAGGGCGAGCGGTACGCCCGGACACACGGCGCCGAGGCGGGCCAGACCGGCCGAGCGAGCGAAACCGAGCCGACGGAGACCGCGGGTGCGCCGGCGGTCGTGGTGCGCTCGTCGGGCGATGCGTTGGACAACCGGCACCACGAGCTGCTCGCCGAGAACGTGTTCACCGAGCTCCGGTACGGCCAGCTCGCGTGGGACACGGGTGTGGACGAGCCGACGCTCAAGAGCGTGGCGTGGGGGATCGCCGCCGAGATCGTGTACGCCTTCGACGTGCGGTGGTCGCCGGACTGGGTCCCGAAGGGGCACCCCCATCGTTGGCAGGACGACGAGGGCTGGCACGCGCGGTGCAACGACTGCCTCGCGGAGAGCCCTGCGGAAGCCGAGGAAGCGGTCGCGTGGGACTGGTTCGCCACCCATCGTGCCGTTGCGCACGGCGACACGGCCCCGGCGTTCCGCCCGTCTCCACCGCCGATCGAGGTTCCGCTCCCCGGCGACGAGTGACCCGTCCGGATCGTGTGTGTCAGGTGACGCGCAACTGCATGAGCGTCAGGTCCAGCCACCGGTCGAACTTCCGGCCGACCTCGGGCACCACCCCGACGGTGACGAACCCGAGCCGCTCGTGCAGGGCGATCGAGCCCGTATTCGAGGAGCAGATGCCGGCCATCACGACGTGCACGTCCGCCGCCCGGGCGTGTGCGACGAGGGCGTCCATCAACACGGTCGCGATGCCCTGGCCGCGGAACGCCGGCACGACGTAGACGCTGTGCTCGACCGTGTGGCGGTACCCCTGGTGTGGCCGGAACGCACTGTAGGTGACGTAGCCCGCGACGACCCCGCCGACCTCGGCGACCAGCACGGGCAACCCGGCTGCACGACGCTCGGCGAGCCACCCGTCGAAGTACTCCCGCGGGTGCGGCTCCTCCTGCCAGATCGCCGTCGAGTGCAGCACGGCGTCGACGTGCAGGGCGTGGACGACGTCGAGGTCGCGCGGCTCGCAGTCTCGGACCACGACCGGAGACGCCTCCTCCGTCGCATATGCTGTCGCCATGTCTCAGATCGTAGACGACATCACGGCGGCGACGGAACCGGGTGCTGAACACCCGGACGATGCCGACCAGCGCCGCCTGGGGGAGCGGCTGCTGCGACTGCGGACCGAGCGCAAGTGGAGCCTGACCGAGCTCGCCGAGGAGTCGGGCGTCTCCCGCGCGATGATCAACCGCGTTGAGCGCGGGGTGTCGAGCCCGACGGCCACAATCCTCGGGCGACTCTCCGGCGCCTTCGGCCTGACGATCTCGCAGCTCCTCGACGAGGCACTCGACCACGAGGTGCCCAGGGCGACCGATCCCGACGAGGCGCGCGGCGTCCAACGCGGCGCGACCGCCGACTCCTGGACCGATCCCGAGACCGGGTACCGTCGGCGTCCGGTCTCGAGTGCCGACTTCCCCGCGGACGTCACCGAGGTGCGCCTCCCGGCCGGTGAGGAGGTCGCCTACCCGGCGTCCGCCTACGCGTTCCTGCGGCATTGCATCTGGGTGGTCGACGGCGTGCTCGAGGTCGTCGTCGGCGACGAGCCGACGCGACTGAGTGCCGGCGACCGCATCGAGCTCGGCGAACCGGCCGACGTCGTCTACCGGAACCCGGGCTCGGAGCCCGTGCGGTACGTCGTGGTGGTGGTCCGGGCCGCGCGGGGCCGGGAATAGGATCGGAGCCATGCGCATCCACCTCGGAACGGACCACGCCGGCCTCGAGTTCACCACGACCCTCGCCCAGCACCTGACGGAGGCCGGGCACGAGGTCGTCGACCACGGACCGACCGAGTACGACGCGCTCGACGACTACCCCTCGTTCTGCATCAACGCCGCGCACGCCGTCGTGCGGGACCAGCGTGCGGGCGTCCAGGCCCTCGGTGTCGTGTTCGGCGGCTCGGGGAACGGCGAGCAGATCGCCGCGAACAAGGTCGAGGGCGTCCGGGCCGCGCTCGTGTGGAACGAGTCCACCGCGCTGCTCGCCCGCCAGCACAACGACGCCAACGTCATCTCGATCGGCGCCCGCCAGCACACCGAGGACGAGGCCATGCGCTTCGTCGACCTGTTCGTCGCGGAGCCCTTCTCCGGCGAGGAGCGCCACGCCCGCCGCATCGCCCAGCTGGCGGAGTACGAGACGACGGGGCACATCGCCGGTCGGCAGATCGACGAGTAGTCCGGGTAGACAGGACCGATGCCAGAGGGTCACTCCGTCCACCGCATCGCGAACCAGTTCTCCCGGCACTTCGTCGGAAAGCGCTGCGAGGTGTCGAGTCCGCAGGGCCGCTTCGCCGCCGGGGCCGCCCAGCTCGACGGCAAGAAGATGGTGGCTGCGCGGGCCGTCGCGAAGCAGATGTTCCTGGAGTTCGAGGACGACCTGTTCCTCCGCGTGCACCTGGGCCTGTACGGCGCGTGGGACTTCGCGGGCCTGATCTCGTCAGCCGAGGCGCTGTCCGAGGACGGCGACGGCGAGGAGTC
>CAJYIG010000150.1 GCA_913774725.1 uncultured Curtobacterium sp.
GCATGGCCCACTTCCGCCAGAGCCGGGCCGGCACGCGGCTGGCGACGAGCATGAGCGGGACGCCGAGCACCGCGTAGAGCCCCTGCTTCGAGGCCGCGCCGAAGAAGTCGTGGGTGGCGGCGTACTGCTCGACGCTGGACGACGACAGGACCATCACCACGCCGAACACGACGAGGAAGAGCGTGACGCCCAGGATCGTGTAGAAGGTGCTCGACTCGGCGACGAAGACGTTCTTCACCGCGACGACGGCACCGCGTGCGCGGCGGGGTGCGCCGTCGTGCGCGGCAGCATCGCGCTCCGCGCCTCCGCTGCCCGTCTGTCCGGCGCTGCCCGTCTGTCCGGCGCTGCCCGTCGTCCGGCCGCCGCTACGGCCGCTCGGGAGATCCGTGGTCGCCATCGGCTGTGCCTCCCAGGTGCTCGTGGACCGCCGCCGCGAACCGGCGCCCCCGGTCGGCGTAGGAGTCGAACTGGTCGAACGACGCGGCAGCCGGGGCGAGGAGGACCGTGTCGCCCGGTCGTGCGACCGAGGCGGCATGCCGGACCGCCTCGGGCATGACCTGATCAGTGTCCGTCGCCTCGACCTGCAGGACCGGGACCGCCGGCGCGTGTCGCGCGAATGCCTCGAGCACGGGGGTGCGGTCCGTGCCGATCACGACGACTGCTCGTGCGCCGGGGCCGAAGCGCTCGACGAGGCCGTCGATGTCGACGCCCTTGAACTGGCCGCCGACGACCCAGACGACGGTCTCGAACGACGCGAGGGACGCGGTCGCCGCGTGCGGGTTGGTCGCCTTCGAGTCGTCGACCCAGGCGATCCCGTCCGCCGTCGCGACGTGCTCCGTGCGGTGGTGGTCGGCGCGGAAGCCCTGCACCGCGGTGCGGATGTGCACCGGTTCCACCGAGGCCGCGCGGGCGAGCGCGGCCGCGGCGAGCACGTTCATCGTCATGTGCGGGCTGGCGAGCCCGGCCTGTTCGAGGTCCGCGAGCGTCGCGAGCTCGAGCGCGCTGTTGCGGCGGTCCTCGGTGAAGGCGCGGTCGCAGAGCACGTCGTCCACGATCCCGACGTCCCCGGGCGCGGGCACCCCGGGCGTGAAGCCCACCGCACGGCAGCCCTCGACGACGTCGGCTCCCTCGACCATCCGACGGGTCGCCTCGTCCGCGGTGTTGTAGACGCAGGCCATCACGGTGCGCTCGTAGACCTTGGCCTTCGCGGCGCGGTACGCCTCGGCGGAGCCGTGCCACTCGAGGTGGTCGTCGGCGATGTTGAGGCAGGCACTCGCGAGCGGCACCACCGCGCCGTCGCCCGTGGTCGGCATGTGGTGCAGCTGGTGGCTGGAGAGCTCGACGACCAGGACGTCGAAGCCCTCCGGGTCGCGGACGACGTCGAGCACCGGCACGCCGATGTTCCCGCACGCGACCGCGCGGAGCCCGGCGGCGGCGAACATCGCGGTGGTCAGCTGCGTCGTGGTGGTCTTGCCGTTGGTGCCGGTGATGGTGACCCAGGGGGCGGCGATCGGCCCGCGGACGACCTTGTCACGCACGCGCCAGGCGAGCTCGATGTCGCCCCAGACGGTGCTGTGCTCGACCGACCAGCGGACCGAGGCGTTGTGCGGGGGCAGGCCGGGCGACACGACCACGACGTCCGGGGCCTGCTGCTCGAGCGCGCCCGGCACGGTGTCGAGCGGAGTGCGCTCGAACCGCGCACCGATGACGTCGAGCAGCTCCACCGTGTCGGCGGGGCCGTCGGGCGCGTAGACGACCACGTCGCTGCCGAGCTCCACGAGGGTGTCGGCCACCGAGAACCCGGTCGAGCCGAGGCCGAGCACCGCGACGCGCAGGCCCTTCCAGCCCTCGGCGTACCAGCTGTCGAGTCCTTCGAGGCGGGCGTCAGCCGACACGGGCGATCCACTCCAGGTAGAAGAGTCCGACACCGGCCGCGACGCAGAGCCCCGCGATGATCCAGAACCGGACGACGACGGTCACCTCGGCCCACCCCTTCAGCTCGAAGTGGTGGTGCAGCGGGCTCATCCGGAAGATGCGCTTGCCGTGCGTGATCTTGAAGTAGGCGCGCTGCAGGATGACCGAGCCGGTGACGATGAAGAACAGGCCGCCGATCAGGATGAGCAGCAACTCGGTACGGCTGAGGATGGCGAGGCCGGCCAGCGCGCCGCCGAGACCGAGCGAGCCGGTGTCGCCGAGGAAGATCTGCGCGGGCGACGTGTTGTACCAGAGGAACCCGATCAGCCCACCGCACACCGCGGCGGCGACGACGGCGAGGTCGAGCGGGTCCGACGTGCTGTAGCACGCGCTCCGGGTGCTCTCGTCGAGGCGGACACCACCGCAGATCTGGTTCGACTGCCAGAAGCCGATGATGACGTACGAGCCGATCGCCAGGATGCTCGAACCGGTCGCGAGACCGTCCAGGCCGTCGGCGACGTTCACGCCGTTCGACGTGGAGACGGTCAGCAGCACGATCCACGCGAGGTACAGGATGGTGCCGATCACGGTGCCGAGCACCATGAAGTCGAGCCACGGGACGTCGCGGATCGCGGAGATCATCGTGGATGCCGGAGGCTTGCCGTTGCCGGTCGGCACGACGAGCGCGATGGTGGCGAACACCACGCCGACGATGACCTGGCCGAGGACCTTGGCCCAGCCGCCGAGCCCGAGGCTCCGCTGCCGACGCACCTTGAGGAAGTCGTCGATGAACCCGACGAACCCCAGTCCGACCATCAGGAACAGCACGAGCAGCCCGGACAGCGTGACCGAGTCGCGGCCGACCAGGTGCCCGACGAAGTAGCCGAGCACCGCGCCGATGATCAGGACGATGCCGCCCATGGTCGCCGTCCCGCGCTTGGTGTGGTGCGACTGCGGGCCGTCGTCACGGATGAACTGTCCCCAGCCGAGGCGGTGGAACAGCTTGATGAACAGCGGTGTGAGCAGCAGTGTGAACACCAGCGCCACGGCGCCGGCGACGAGGAGCGCGATCATTCGGTGACACCTCCGAGGCGGTCGCCGAGGAATCGCAGTTCGGCGGACTTCGAGGACTTGACGAGGACGACGTCGCCGGGGCGGACCATCTCCTGCAGGGTGTGGACGGCGTCGTCGACGTCCTCGATGAACACGGACTCGCCGTCCCACGATCCCTCGAGGGTGGCGGCCTGGTGGATCGGCGCGGCGCCGGGTCCGACGACCACGAGCTGCCCGATGTTCAGACGGACGACGAGCCGACCGATGGTGTCGTGCTCCTCCGTCGAGAACTCCCCGAGCTCGGCCATCTCGCCGAGCACGGCGACGGACCGCTCCCCCGGTCGGACGATCTGCGCGAGGGTGCGCAGCGCCGCGGCGGTCGAGTCCGGCGACGCGTTGTACGCGTCGTTGATCACGGTGACGCCCTCGGGGCCGCCCTGCAGGAGCTCCATGCGCCAGCGCTCGGCGCGCGTCATCGACGCGAGCGCCGCGGCGCCGTCCGCGAGCGGCACGCCCCACAGGTGGGCTACCGTGAGCGCGGCCGACGCGTTCATCGCGTGGTGCTCACCCAGGATGGCGAGCCGGACGTCGACCTGCTCCGTCCCGGCGG
>CAJYIG010000151.1 GCA_913774725.1 uncultured Curtobacterium sp.
TGGCACCGCGCCTCCCGTCCGTCAGCCGCTCACCGCGCGGCGGCCGCGCCCGCTCAGACGGACGCCTCCGTCCCGCGGACCTTCCCCACCACGACGTCGACGATCCCGGCGACGAGCGCCGCAGCCACGAACACCAGCGAGACCCCGAGCCCGAGCGGGAGCCCCTGCGAGTAGTCGCCCTTCGTGCTCGCGAGCGACGAGTAGAACACGCTGCCCACGGCGGCGATGCCGATCGCCGAGCCGACCCGCGCGCCGACCTGGATGAGGCCGCCGGCGGAACCGCCCTGCTGGACCGGGACCTCGGAGAGCGTGAGCGTCTGGTTCGGCGAGATGGTCAGGCCGGATCCGATGCCGGCGACCAGGAGCGGCAGCACGAGCCACCAGCCGAGGTCCGGCCCGTAGTGGTCCGCGACGACCCAGATGACCGCGCCGAGCCCGATGAGCACGAGGACGGTGCCGACCACGATGAGCTGTCGGCCGAAGCGGTGCACGATCCGACCGCCGACCGTCGACGCGATGCCGGAGCCGATCGCGAACGGCACCGACGCGACACCGGCGAGCAGTGCGGAGTACTGCAGGCCCGACTGCAGCGCGAGGGTCAGGACGAAGAAGAGCGGGGTGAAGCCGGCGAAGTAGACCGTCGCCAGCCCGACCCCGAGCGAGAACGACCGGCGACGGAAGAGGCCGAGGTCGATGACGGGCTCGTGCTCCCGGCCGTAGCGGCGCTCCCAGAGCACGAACAGGACGGCGAACACCACCGCGGCGACGACGAGCCACCACTTGGCGTTGCTCTTCCACTGCTCGGACTGCACGAACGGCAGCAGCAGCGCGACGACCGCGGCACCGAGCAGCACGATGCCGACCGGGTCGAAGTCGTGCTTCCGCCCGCGCTCCTCCTTCGGGGTGGTCGGGAGGTACCGGAAGGCGAGCAGGATCGTGACGAGCCCGACGGGCAGGTTCACGAAGAAGACGAAGCGCCACCCGTTCTCGGTGCCGAACGCCGTGATGAGCAGCCCACCCACGAGCGGGCCGATCGCGGTGGCGATGCCGACGGTCGCACCGAACAGACCGAAGGCGGTCCCGCGTTCCTTGCCGCGGAACAGCTGCTGGATGAGCGCGGTGACCTGCGGGGTGAGCAGGCCGCCGGCCAGACCCTGCACCAGCCGGGCGATGACGAGCACGAACCCGTTCGGGGCGAAGCCGCAGAGCGCGCTCGCGAGGGTGAAGAGCGCGACACCGACGACGAACATGCGTCGGCGCCCCACCGCGTCACCCAGGCGACCACCGGGGACGAGCAGCAGTCCGAAGGCCAGGGCGTAGCCGGACAGGATCCACTGGACGGCCTCCGGGGTCGCGCCGCTCAGGCCGCTCGAGATGGACTGCAGCGCGACGTTGACGATCGACACGTCGAGCAGGACGATGCCGCCGCCGAGCAGGCAGATGACGAGCGCCTTCCAGCGGTTCGGGTCCGGGGCGTCGTCCTGCTGCCGGCCGGAGTCCTGCCGCTGGCCGGAGTCCTGCCGCTGGTCGGCGTGCTGCTCCTGGTCGGGGTGCTGCTCGGCCTGCGGCGCCGACGGGTGCCCGGCGGTCGCGGCGTGGTGCGCGGTGTGGTGCGCGACGGTGGGAGCCGCATCGGGCTCGGCGGGTCTGCGGTGTTCGGCTGCCATGACGATCCCACGCTAGGCCGCGCCCCGAGCCCGATCCGCAGGGTGTGCGGTTCTTGTCCCCCGGTCCGGCACCGCAGCCGGCCGGTGCGGTCCGGACCGGTGGGGTGGTCAGCGGTCCGCACGCTGCAGACCGTCCGCGGCCTTCCCGAGCAGCCAGTTGACCGCCCACCCGAGCACGCCGATGACCGGTACGAGGACGATGACGAGCGTCCAGACGATCTTCACCGCGTCGCTCCGGCGTCGGTCGCGCCAGACCTGCACCAGCGCCAGCACGTCGAGGGCCAGCAGCAGCGCGATCAGCAGCAGATGGGCCCCAGCGAGGTTCTCGAGCACGTCGTCCTCCTCCGTCGTCGTCGAGCACCCCACGCTAGGACGGACACCGTCGCACCCGCGTCCTCCGAGCGGACGACATCGGCCCGCCCGGACCGGATCGCCGTCCACCGGGCTGAGGTGTCCTCCACCAGACTGGGGTCATGGAGTCCTGCGCGTTCTGCAGCATCATCGCCGACCGCGGACCGGCGACCTGGGTCGAGCGCGAGGAGCACGCCGTCGCCTTCGCACCGCTCCCGGGGTCGGCCCTCGCCCCCGGGCACACGCTGGTCGTCCCGGTCGCACACACCGCGGACCTGCTCAGCGCCGACCCCACCTCGCTCGCGGCCTGCACGGCACTGGCGCGGCGGGTCGGCCTCGCCATGCGTGGAGCCCTCGGCGCGACCGGCACCGTCCTGCTGCAGGCCTCCGGCACCGACGCCGGGCAGAGCGTGCCGCACCTGCACTTCCACGTGGTGCCCTGCTGGCCGGACGACGGCACGACGCACTGGCCGGAACCGCCGTCGGGGCACGTGCACGACGGCGATCCGCACGCCGACCTGCGGGCGATGTTCGAGTAGGGCGCTGCGCCGAATGTCATCCCGGAGGAGCACGTCGGTCCTCCGCTGTGCCGATCCCCGAGTGGGCGCGGATGCGCTCTGATCGGGTCAGACACGAAAGGCTCGACATGCCCCGCTCCACGATCACCACTCCCCTGACCCTCGGTGCGGTCGCCCTCGGCACCCTCGCCACCCTCGGCCTCTCCGGCTGCTCCGCCCTCGGCGACGTCGCCCACGACCGGGTGACCTCCGAGGCAGCGACCCGCGCCGACCTCGACGCGGCGCCGGACTGGCTGCCCGCTGACGCCCGCGACATCACCTCCGTCGCCGGCACCGGGGGCAAGGCCTCCGACACGACCCCGACCACGCTGGTGTTCACGAGCGCGGACGGCGTCACCGAGGACTCCTGCAGCACCGCCCCGCGGCAGTCCGCACCGACGATGGACGTCGAGGACGCGCCGGACGTGTACGGGGCGACCGAGGTGCTGCGCTGCGGCCCGTGGTCGATGACGTCGAAGGGCGACCGGTGGATCGCCTGGACGCCGAACCCGGGCGACGGCGGGTCCTGACGTGTCCCGCCCGGGCGGCCGCCACCGAGCGGCAGACGGCAGGTCAGCGACGACTGCGCGACCCCGCCGCGCGCCCGGACGCGCACGCCGGCTCGGGGAGCACCGCGCGACCGTCGGCGTCGCGGCGCTCTCCGCCGGTCTCGGCGCCGTCGTCGTCACCGGCGCCGAGGCCGCGCACCGCATCGTCGAGCTCGGCGTGCGCACGGGATCGAGCGCCACGGTCGCCGCGATCCTGCCCGTCGTGGCGTGGGTGTTCATCGGCATCGCGCTCTACGTCAGCGCCGTCGTGGCATCGAACACGTGCGCGACGGTCATCGCCGGCCGCACCCGTGCACTCGGGCTGCAGCGCGTCCTCGGCGCCACCGGGCAGCAGCTCCGCTGGCAGGTCACCCGGACCGGGACGGCCTGCGGTGTCGTCGGGGCCGCCCTCGGCACGGTCGTCGGGACCGTGGTCGCCGACGCCGGACTCGCGGTCGCCGCGGCGTCCGGCACGCTCCCGCCGCTCGGTGTCCTCGTGCCACCGTCACTCGCCCCGATCGGGCTCCTGGTCGCGGGCATCACGACGGTCGCGTTCCGCACCGGCTCCCGCGCCGTGCTCACGATCTCCCCGCTCCGTGCGCTCGAGGCCGGGGTCGAGGCCCCTGCCGGCGCCACCCGCTCGATCGGGCGCACCCTGACCGCGGGCTCGCTCGTCCTGCTCGGCACGGCCGGGCTCGGGGGCGCGGTGGTCCTCGGCGCGACGAGCGTCGACTCGCTGCTCCTCGCGGTGGCGTGCGGGGCACTGTCGTTCACGGGTGTCGTCGTCGCTGCGCCGGTGCTGCTGCCCGCCGTGCTCCGTCTCGCGGCGGCGGCGTCGGCGCGGTCGGTCGTGCCGGCGATGGCGGCGCGGAACGCGCTCCGAGCGCCGCGGCGGACCGCCAGGGCGACGGTCGGGCTGCTCATCGCGGTGACCCTGATGGCGACCTTCTCCGTCGGGTTCTCGACCTACGCGGTGATGCTCCAGGGGCAGGCCGCGGACGATCCCGAGTACTACCGGGGCATCCAGGAGCAGTTCGACCAGCTGGCCGTCATGTTCACGGGGCTCGTCGGCGCCGCCGGGGTGATCGCCGCCGCCGGGGTCGTCGTGGTGACGGGCCTGACGATCGCGCAGCGCGGCCGGGAGCTCGGCCTGCTTCGGGTGGTCGGCGCGACGAGGCAGCAGGTCCGTGCACTCGTCCTCGCGGAGACGACGATCACCGTCGCGGTCGCGGTCGTGCTCGGCGGACTGCTCGGCACCGCGTACGGCTGGGCCGGCGCATCCACGCTGCTCGGTGCGACGAAGGGCGCGGAGCTCATCGCCCCGGTCGTTCCGACCTGGCTCGTGGTCGTCGTCGTGGTGGGCGCCGCCGGCACCGGGCTCGCCGCGGCACTCGGACCGGCGGCACGTGCCGTGCGCGCGGCCCCGGTCACCGCGCTCCGCTACGAGTGACGCCCAGCGGCGTCAGCGAGCTCAGCGGCATCCCCGCGTCAGCCGGCCCCGCGGCACCCGCGGGCAACGCAGCACCGGCGGGCGCAGGGGCGTCAGTCGGCAGCCCGGCGCACCAGCTCGCGCAGCCGCTGCTCGACCTCGTCGGTCCACTCGACGACGGCGAACGAGGTCGCCCACATCGGCCCGTCGTCGAGCCTGGCGTCCTCCTGGAAGCCGACGGTCGCGTACCGCGCCCCGAACTTCGACGCCGGCTGCACGAACGTGACGACCTTGCCGTCCCGTGCGTAGGACGGGAACCCGTACCAGGTCTTCGGGTCGAGCTCCGGCGCGACCTCGGTCACGAGCACGTGGTACCGCGACGCCAGGGTCTGGTCGAAGCCCTCGAGTGCCTCGATCGCCGCGGTGCAGGCCTCGCGCTCGGCCTCGCGCTTCGCAGCGCCCTTCAGCCCGCGCGTCGCCTTCCGCTCCTCCGCGGCCTGCTGCATCGCGGCGCGCTCCGCGTCGCTGAACACTCCGGCCATGTCCGTCTCCCTCGCCGATCCCGTTCCGAGCGCCGGTCGGCGGACCGGTGCTGACGGCATCCTGGCACCGCGCGTGCGCCGAGCACCACCCACCGGACGGGAGGCTCGGTGCCGGCCCGCCACGAGCCTCCCGCCCGGAGCCGGATCGCAGACCGCGTCGGCCTGACCCGACAGGATCGGTGCCGAGGCGACATCGCCGGGGTCGGCGTCATCGACACCCTCCGACGCCGTCGACCGTGCACGGAGCGCCCCGGTGCACGACAGGAGCGCGCCGGTCCGAGGACCGACGCGCTCCTGTCAGCGCTGGACGGGGTGGGTCAGCGCGCGGTACGACCCGCGCGGGGCAGGAGCACACCGAGCAGGATCATCGCGACGGCGAGCAGTGCGTGCAGCACGTTGTCGGCGCTGTTCAGCGGGACGAAGTTCGCCGCACCGGCCATGCCGGCGACGAAGAGGCCGAACACGAACAGCACGGCGTAGATGATGCCGCCGATGAGCAGGTAGGAGCGCGAGCCGGCTGCGGACCGGGCGGCGAGGACGCCGACGATGCCGAACAGCAGGTGCACGATGTTGTGCAGGGCCGACACCTGGAAGAGCCCGAGGAGCATGGCCATCGAGCTGTTGCCCGCGAACGACATGGTGCCCATGTCCATGGTCAGGCCGGGGATGAAGCCGGCGATGCCGACGATGAGGAAGACGACGCCGAAGAGCAGGGCGCCCTTCTGGACGAGGGTCGACGCGAACCCGGTGCGGGTCGATGCTGCGTTGCTGGTCATGGTGCTGTCCTTCCGAATGCGTTCCACGACGGCGTCTCGAGGTCACCGCACAGGGGCAGCGTCGTCGTCGTACAGGGGTTTCGGAGCAGCTGCGCAGCCGGATTGGTGCGGGGTCGGGGTGGTCGTCCAGCGCGATCGAGCAGGCGCGGGTCCTCCGCTGGGATGATCCCGGGTCTCCACCCGTGGGGGGACGCGCTCGACGGGCGCGCGGAAATAGCGTGGATCTCGTGATCGAGATCGAGCATCTGTCCAAGCGCTACGGCGCCAAGACCGCCGTCGACGACATCTCCTTCGTCGTCCGACCGGGCATCGTCACCGGCTTCCTCGGCCCGAACGGTGCCGGCAAGTCCACGACCATGCGGATGATCATGGGCCTCGACACCCCCACGGCCGGTCGCGTGCGGGTGAACGGGCAGGAGTACCGGTCCTTCCGCGATCCGCTCCGCCAGGTCGGTGCGCTGCTCGAGGCGAAGGCCGTGCACTCCGGGCGCAGCGCGTTCAACCACCTGCTCTCGCTCGCGGCGACGCACGGCATCCCGAAGTCCCGCGTGCACCACGTCATCGAGCTCACCGGCCTCGAGTCGGTCGCGAAGAAGCGCGTCGGCGGGTTCTCCCTCGGCATGGGACAGCGGCTCGGCATCGCGGCGGCACTGCTCGGCGACCCGAAGACCCTGATCCTGGACGAGCCGGTGAACGGCCTCGATCCGGACGGCGTCGTGTGGGTGCGGCAGCTCGCTCGTCACCTGGCGTCCGAGGGGCGCACGGTCTTCCTCTCCAGCCACCTGATGAGCGAGATGGCCCAGACCGCCGACCGCGTGGTCGTGCTCGGTCGCGGCAAGGTGCTCGCGGACGCCCCGATCGCGGAGTTCGTCGCCGGCAGCGGGCAGGGCGGCGGGGCACGCACCCTCGTCCGGACGCCACACCCCGACCAGCTGTTCGGGGCCGTCGGCTCCGCAGCGTCGTCGATCACCCCGCGCGAGGACGGCGCCTTCGTGGTCGTCGGGCCCGACGCGCAGCAGATCGGCACCATCGCCGCGCAGAGCGGTGCGGTGCTGCACGAACTCACCCCGATGGGTGCGAGCCTCGAGGAGGCGTACATGGCCCTGACCAAGGACGAGGTCGAGTACCAGGCGGAGGTCGCACGATGAGCGCCGCGACCGCCACCGCCGCCACCGCGATGCCCAGCGGCGTCGGCCTGGGGTTCGGCCGACTCGTCCGCAGCGAGTGGATCAAGTTCCGCAGCATCCGCTCCACCTGGTGGTGCTACGCCATCATCGTCGCCCTGACGATCGGTCTCGGCGCGATGATCGGTGCCGCCGCCCCCGTGATGGGACTGCCCGAAGGGGCCGAGGTCACGCAGGAGATCGCGAACCGGCAGATCGTCCTGCTGAGCACCTCGTCCGTCGGCTTCACCGTCCTGGTCGCCGCGGTGCTCGGGGTCCTCATCATCACCGGGGAGTACGGCACCGGCCAGGTCCGGTCCACCTTCACCGCGGACCCCGGACGCACGGGGGCGATCCTGGCCAAGGCCGTCGTGCTCGCCGTCGCCACCTTCGTGGTCAGTGCGGTGGCGACGTGGATCGGCGCGTTGCTCGTCTCGGTGCTCCAGGCGGACAAGGGCGTGACGGCCGACCTGCTCGACCCCGCGATCGCCATGCCGATCCTCGGGTCGTCGGTCTACGTGACGGGGATCGCCCTGCTCGCCTTCGGGATCGGGCTGCTCGTCCGCTCGAGCGCCGGCGGCATCGCCATCGCACTCGGCGTCCTGCTCGTCCTGCCGATCGTGCTGCAGCTCGTCGCCGGGCTGGTGGACCAGCAGTGGCTCCTCGACGTGTCCCGCTTCCTGCCCGACCAGGCCGGCAGCCAGCTCTACACCTACGAGCGGTCCGCAGACCAGCCGGCGCCGGAGGGTGTCGTGCTGAACGGCTGGTCCGGTGGCGGCATCCTGGCCGCATGGGTCGTCGCGGTCGGCGTGGTCGCGTTGGCCACGGTCAAGAAGCGCGACGTCTGACGGAGGCCGCTGACGGTCACGACGTGACCACGAGACACAACGGGAGGTTCGGTGCCAGCTGGCACCGAGCCTCCCGTTCGTCTGCAGCCGGGTGCCGTCGGGTCAGGCCGCCCGCGAGAACAGCCCGCGCAGGGCCCGCGTCAGCCGCCACGAGCGCCGTGGCTGCTGGACGACCTCGACCGCACGCGTGGGCATGCGGAAGGCGAGGTCGTGGAGCATGTTCCGCTTCGTGCCGTCCCAGTTCGCGAAGAGGTAGGAGCCACCGATGAACGACATGCTCCGGACCGGCGTGCGCTTCCAGGAGTCGGCTGCCACGTAGTAGCCGGCGTGTCCGGCGCGGATGTGGTCGATGACGGTGTCCACGTCGAAGACACCGGTCGTGGTGACGACGGTGGTGATGCCCGTTCGGTCGCGGGCGACGTACTCGATGAGGTGTTCGGTCACGGCGTGCTCTGATCTGTGTCTGACTCGACCGGCCCGTGAGGTCGGCGCTCGGGAGGTGTTCGGAACCGCCCTTGCTTCCGCCTGGATGGTACGCCGGAGGGAGGGGCTGCTTCCAGCCGACGGTGCGGTCGGGGGACGAACGTCCGGACAGCGCGAGGAGCAGGGTGGTCTCATGCGTCACACCCGTCACTGCCGTCCCGTCGGCCTGCTCCTCGTCGCCGCCGGAGCCGCGTTCGCCCTCGTCGGGTGCTCCGGCGGAGGTGACGCCGGACCGACCGCCACCGTGACGCGGACGGTCACCCCCTCGGCGTCGTCCGCTGCGGACGCTGCGCCCGCCACGGGGTCGTCGACTCCGACCGCGACACCCTCGTGCGGACCGTCCGACGGCGCCGCTGCCGCTGCCGGCCCGATCACCGACCTCCCGCTGCCCGCCGGCCTCGAGTCCGCGCGCTGGGACGCCTCGCATGCGGACACCTCGGCCTACGACGGGTGCGCCGCACTGTCCGCGGTGACCGTCAGCGTGGTCGACGCGACCGCGAGCTCCCCGGTCGCGATCCTGCTGTTCCACAACGGTTCGTACCTCGGGACGGCCACGAAGGAGCAGTACCCGTTCGTCCCGCAGGTGACGCGGGAGTCGGCGGACGCGGACCGCGTCGAGTACCGGTACCCGCAGGGCGCGGACAGCAACGCCGACCCGACCGGCCGGGCGACCGCGACCTACACGTGGAACGACGACACCGGTCGGGTCGTGATGTCCGGGGACGTCCCACCGACGCCGTGAGCCGTCGTGCCGGTGGCATGCTGTCCGGGTGCCCCTGACCCGCCCGACGATCACCGCCGCCCTGCCCGGCGTCGCCCTCGCCGTCGTGATCGGCATCGCCGCGACCCTGGTCGGCCGCGCGGTCCCCGTCGTCGGCGGTCCGGTGCCGGCCGTCCTGCTCGGCGCGCTGGTGGGGTGGCTCGTGCGGCGTCGACGCCGGCAGGACGACGGGGCCGCCGACCTGGGTGTGCTCCAGCCCGGCGTGAAGTTCGCGTCCAGCCGGGTCCTGCAGGCCGCGGTCGTGCTCCTCGGCGCGCAGCTGTCGATCGGCGAGGTCCTGCGCATCGGTGGCGAGACCCTGCCGGTGATGCTCACGACGCTCGTGATCTGCCTGGTGGCCGCATGGGGCATCGGCCGGCTGCTCCGGGTGTCGAGCACGCTCCGGACGCTCATCGGCGTCGGGACCGGCATCTGCGGCGCCTCCGCCATCGCGGCCGTCACGCCGGTGGTCGGAGCGGCCAGCGCCGAGGTCGCCTACGCGCTGTCCACCATCTTCCTCTGCAACATCGCAGCGGTCTTCGTCTTCCCCCTCGTCGGGCACGCGCTCGGGCTGTCGCAGCACGCGTTCGGCGTCTTCGCGGGCACCGCGGTCAACGACACCTCGTCCGTCGTCGCGACCGCCACGGTCTACGGTCGCCAGGCGACCGACACCGCGGTCGTCGTGAAGCTGGTCCGGACGCTGATGATCATCCCGATCGTGATCGGGCTGGCCGGCCTGGAGGCACGCCGCACCGCCCGCACGCAGCCGGACACCGCCGACGGGCGGCGTCGCGCCGGGGGCGTCCGCGTGCTGCGGTTGGTCCCGTGGTTCCTGGTCGGGTTCCTCGTCGTGGTGCTGCTGCGGACCACCGGGGTCCTGCCGGCGGCGGCCGCCCCGGGGTTCTCGGCGGCGGCCACGTTCCTCATCACGGTGGCGCTCGGCGCGGTGGGCGTCTCGACGGACTTCGCGGCCCTGCGTCGTGCCGGGTTCCGCCCGATGCTGCTCGGCATCGCACTGTGGGTGCTCGTCGCCGGGACGAGCCTGGGCGTGCAGGCGGCCTTCGGCCAGCTCTGACGCGCGGCGCGAGCCGGCGGCGCCGACCGACGCTTTCGCGCGACCACGAGACGGACGGGAGGCGCGGTGCCAGCTGGCCCCGTGCCTCCCGTCCGTCGGCGGCGTCAGCCGCGCAGCGCCTCCGCGAGCTTCACGCGACCGCCCGTCCGGAGCAGCGCGTTCTCGTAGATGCGGGCGCCGACGGCGACGACCACCACGACCGACGCGGCCACCACGAGCAGCGACAGGATCGGCTCCCACCACTCGGCGGTCCCGAGGAAGATCCGCATCGGCATCCCGATGGGCGCGCTGAACGGGACGTACGACATGATCCCGACGATCGTCGGGTCGTCCGCCGCCACCACGATCAGGATGTACGGGATCATCACGAGCATCATCACGGGCATGGTCACGCTGCCGACGTCCTCTTGGCGGGAGACGAGCACGGCGGACGCGGCGAACAGTGCGGCGATGAGCACGAAGCCGACGGCGAAGAACCCGACGAACCACAGCACGCTCGGGCCGAGCAGGGTGAACAGGTTGTCCTGCCCGGTGACGGCCAGCGCCACCACCCCGGCGATCGCGATCGCGACGATCTGCGCGAACGCCATGATGCTGTTCCCGAGCACCTTGCCGGCGAGCAGTGCCCGTGCGGGGATCGCCGCCATCAGGATCTCGACCACGCGGGTGGACTTCTCCTCGACGACGCTCTGCGCGATCGACGAGCCGAAGGTCACGGCCGAGGCGAAGAACACGACGCCGAACATGATGCCGATCGCCGAGACGAGCCCCGCGGACAGGGCGCCCGGGTCGAGCAGCTCGACCGAGGGGGTGACACTGAGCGCGCTGACGACGTCGGTCGGGGTGTCCTCGAGTCCGACGACCGAGTAGCCGAGCGCGTCGTCGGACGGCACGATCGCCGCGTCGACCTCGCCGTCGCGGACGAGGCGCTCGGCCTGGGCGACGGTCCGCGTCGGGGTGACGTCGAACCCGTCCGTGGACTCGAGCGAGACCCCGTCGACGACCGCGACGGGTGTGGTGTCGTCCGCGGTGGCCTTGCCGACGATGCCGCCGATCACGATCGAGGCCACGACGACCACCAGCAGGATCGCCGCCGAGACCACGAAGGCCTTGCTGCGGAGGCGGGCCTGGATCTCGCGGGCGGTCACGAGCTGCACCGCGTGCACGAAGGAGCTGTTCATCGGACGACCTCCCGGAAGACCTCGCTGAGCCGGGGCACCCGCGGGGCGAACGACCCCACGGTGCCGTGCTGGACGGCGCGCTGCAGGACGCGCTGCGCGGTGGACTCGTCGGCCTCGAACACGGCGTAGCCGCCGTCGAACTCGCGCACGGTGACGCCGGGCTCGTCGCGGAGCCAGGCGACGTCGCCGTCGACGAGCAGCTCCCACGCGGCCGGGCCGGCGCTGCGGCGCAGGTCCTCCTGGGAGCCGGCGGCGCGGATCGTGCCGTCGGCGATCACCACCACGTCGTCGCAGAGTCGTTCGACCACGTCGAGCTGGTGGCTCGAGAAGAGCACCGGGACGCCCTTGGCAGCCTGCTCGCGGAGCACGCCGAGCACCGTGTCGACGGCCATCGGGTCGAGGCCCGAGAACGGCTCGTCGAGCACCAGGACCTCGGGGTCGTGCACGAGTGCCGCGGCGACCTGCACCCGCTGCTGGTTGCCCAGTGAGAGCTTCTCGACGGCGTCGCCCGCGTGCTGCGCGAGGTCGAGGCGCTCCAGCAGCGCGGTCGTGCGCTGCCCGGCGGTCCGCTTCTCGACACCGTGCAGGCGCGCCAGGTAGGTGATCTGCTCGGCGACCGGCATCTTCGGGTACAGCCCGCGTTCCTCGGGCATGTAGCCGAAGCGGCGGCGGTCGGTCGGCCCGACCTCGCTGCCGTCGATCGTGACCCTCCCGGTGTCGGCCTGCAGCACGCCGAGCAGGATGCGCATGGTCGTCGTCTTGCCGGCTCCGTTGCCGCCGACGAAGCCGGTCAGTCGGCCGCTGCCGACCGAGAACCCCACGTCGTCGAGCACCCGACGGTCGCCGAAGTGCTTCGTGACCCCTTCGATGGTGAGCATCGCCCGTTCCCCTTCCGCCGGCGGTCCTCGCCGACGTCCCGACGCTACGGTCCGGGAGGTCCGCCCCACCTCCGGCACGAGGCGGGACTTCGCGACGCCCCGGCTCCACCGCACGGTGGAGTGGACTCCGTCAGCCCGCGGAGGCGACGCCCCGCTCGAACGCCCAGACGACCGCCTGGATCCGGTCGCGCACACCGGTCTTCTGCAGGACGTTCGACACGTGCGTCTTCACCGTTGCCTCGCCGACGAAGAGCTCGCGGGCGATCTCCGCGTTGCTGTACCCGCGGGCGAGCAGGCGCAGGACCTCGGCCTCGCGCTCGGTGAGGCCGGCTGCGACGATGGCAGCCGCACCGGTGTCCGGGGCTGCCGTCCCACCGCTGCCGTCGACCCCCGGGCAGTCCGGCCCGTGTCCGGCGGTCGCGCGGCTGATCACGCGACGCGTCACGTCGGGGGCGAGCAGGGCGTCCCCGGCTGCCACGGTCCGCACGGCGTCGATCAGCCGTTCGGGGAGGCGTTCTTCAGCAGGAACCCGCTCGCCCCCGCCTCGAGCGCCTGGAACAGGGCGTCGTCGTCGTCGAACGTGGTGAGGACGAGGACCGCTGGCGGGTCCGCGAGTGCACCGATCCGCCGTGCCGCCTCGAGCCCGTCGACGCCGGGCATCTGGACGTCCAGGCACACCACGTCCGGCCGCAGCGCGACGACGGCCTCGACCGCGGCGGCACCGTCCGGGGCCTCGCCGACCACGCGGAAGCCGGGTTCGGACTCCAGGATGACGCGGAAGCCGGCGCGCACCAGGTCCTGGTCGTCCGCGAGCACGATCGTCAGGTCGTCGGCAGCCATGCCCGTACCAGGTACCCTCCCCGGGCTCGCGGCCCGATCTCGATGCGGCCGCCCACCGCGGCGACACGCTCCCGCATGCCGACGTGTCCCAGTCCGCTGCCGGCCGCGCCACGGGCCGCACGGGCGCCGTGTCCGTCGTCCGCGACCTCCACCTCGATGCCGTCGTCGAGGTAGCGCAGCCGCAGGTCCGCGCGGGCCGTCGGTCCGGCGTGCTTCACGATGTTCGTCACAGCCTCCTGCGCGATCCGGAACGCGACCGCGCCGACGGTCGGCGGGACGGCGCGTTCGTCGCCGACGACCACGTACTCGCCGTCGTGGCCGGCGGTGCGCACGGCCTCGACGAGTTCCGGCATGCGCCCGAGCCCGGCCGTGCTCGGCGCTGAGTCGGTCGCGTTCGCAGCCGAGTCGGTGCCGTTCCCGACGCGGTCGTCCTCGCGCAGGGTCCCCAGCATGCGCCGGAGCTCCGCGACCGCTGTCCGCGCGCTGTCTTCGACCACCGTGAGCGACGCGGT
This sequence comes from uncultured Curtobacterium sp., assembly GCA_913774725.1. Lineage (GTDB taxonomy): Bacteria > Actinomycetota > Actinomycetes > Actinomycetales > Microbacteriaceae > Curtobacterium > Curtobacterium subtropicum. The sequence goes on from CAJYIG010000151.1 coordinate 13,611, forward strand.
CGCCTGGGCCGGATCGCGGACGACCACGCGTCGCGCGGCCCCGGCCTGGACGCCCATCAGCGACACGTGGTGCGCGACCACGTCGTGCAGTTCCCGCGCGATCCGCACTCGCTCGAGGGTGAGCGCCTGGGCAGCGGTGCGCTCCCGCTCGGACGTGAGCTCGGCTGTGCGTTCGGTGAGGTCCTGCTTCGCGACCGCGGCCGCCCAAGCCCGGTTGCCGGCGTACCAGGCGCCACCGAAGTAGAGCACGTTGATGAGGATGTTGACCAGCGAGTACGCGACGTACGGCGGGATGAGTGCGTCCTCGTCGTTCGGCAGGGCACTCGGCACCGCCCACCCGAACGAGAGCGAGACGAACACCCAGGCGAACATCCCGCCGATGATCACCCAGCGGACCGCCTCGGCACGGACGCGGTCCGAGCACCAGGCGCCCACCGTGTAGAGCGCGATGAAGAGCGTGAAGTTGACGAGGACGATCTCGGGCACGTGGAGCAGCTGCGTCGCGGCGAACGCCAGCGCGGACACGACGGCGACCGTCATCGGCCACCGGCGGCGGAACGCGATCGGTGCGGCGTTCGCGACGACCATCAGCGCCGAGACCCACCACGGTGCCTGCTCGTCCTCGTACACGCCCGCGGCGCCGTACAGCGTCGTCGTGACGGCCAACCCGACACCGAGCACCAGCGCGAGCAGTGCGTCCTGGCGGTGCTCCCGCGGCCCGACGGGCAGCCGCGCCCACCCCTCCGTCGTCCTCCCCATGCGGGCAACGCTACCGGGTGGGCACCGCCGACCGCAGTCCTCGGCGGGCGACCAGGAGTGGGACGACGGCGGCGACCGCGACGGCGGCCGCTGCCACCGTGAACGTCGTCGCCGTGCCTGCCGGCCCGACCAGCGCACCGGCGGCCGCCGCCCCGAGCGCCTGCCCGGCGACCAGCACCACGAAGAGCAGCGCGGTGCCCGCGGCCGCGTGCTGCTCGTCGGTCTCGGTCGTCCACGCGATGAGTGCGCCGGTCGCCGCGGTGTAGGCCCACCCGAAGAGCGCACACGCCACCAGGGCGGCCACGACGAGGTGGGGCAGCAGCCCGAGCGCGAGGACCGCGACGGCCGCGAGCGTCGTCGTCAGCGACCACGTCCGAGCGGCGGGCATCCCGCTCGTCCACCGGGCCGTAACCGCCACCGAGGCCCCGCCGACACCGAGCACGATCCACGCCACGACGGTCGACGCACTCGGCACGCCCGCGCCGACGAGCGCCGAGCGGCCGTACGTCCAAACCGCCGCGGAGCCCGCGCCGAAGAGCAGGGCGACCACGACCGGCACGACGTGTGCTCCGAACCACGAGCGGTCGGGCAGCGCGGCGCGCTCAGGTCGCCCGGACGTGACCTCGGTGCCGGTCGGCCGCGCCGCGAGGAACACCACGGCCCCGACCAGCAGTGTCAGGACCCCGGCGACGGTCCACGCAGTCCGCCAGTCCGGCAGCAGCACGAGCGCGAGCAGCCCGGCGGCGACGAGCCCCGGCCCCGTCCCGGAGTTCACGACCGCCTGTGCCCGGTCGCGTGCCGCGCCGTCGACCAGACCGGCGACCAGCTGCACCATCGCCGGCGACGCGAGTCCGGCGCCGGCCGACGCAATCACGGCGGACGCCCCGAACACCGGGGTCGTCGGGCTCGCAGCCATCACGATCGCGCCCGCGCCCGCCGTGAGCGCCGCGGCGACGACGAGCCACCGGGCGGTCCGGCCCGCGAGGAGGAACCCCGCGACGGCGCCGGCGCAGTACAGGACGGAAGCGGCCGAGGACACCGCCCCGCCGACGTCCGCCCCGAAGCCGAGGTCGCGCTGCACGTCCGGCAGGAACAGTCCGTACGCCAGGCGCACCAGCCCGTACGTCGAGGCGACGAGACCGAGCCCGCCGACCACCAGGATGCGAGTCCGCAACGAAAACGACCGTTTCACATCTGCGACCCTAGGCTGGCGGCATGGCGATGCGTCCAGGAACCGAGCAGCGGGTGCTCGACGCTGCCGAGGAGCTCTTCTTCACACGTGGCATCGCGGCGACGCCGATCGACGCCGTGCTCGAGCGCGCGGGGGTGTCGTCGGCGACGCTCTACCGCGGGTACCCGAGCAAGGAAGCCCTCGTCGCCGCAGCGCTCGACCGGCGCCACCAGGACTGGGTCGCGACCTGGGACCGCGCGCTCGAGCGGGCGGCGGACGACCGCGGCAGGCTCCTCGCCGTCTTCGACGCGCTCGACGACTTCCGGTCCACCCCGACGGGCTCCCGGTGGTGCGCGTTCCTCGGGACCGCTGCCGAGTACGTCGATGCCCCGGAGGACCTGCGCGCCGTCCTCGACCGCGAGACCGGCACCCTGCGCCGGCGGCTCACCGAGACGGCCAGGCCGGTCGTGGGCGATCGTGCCCCAGCGCTCGCCGAACAGCTCCTGCTGGTCGTCTCCGGCGCACTCGCGATGCGCCTGCGCGACCCAGCGGCGGACGCCGCCACCGCTCGTGCGGTCGCGTCCGCACTCCTGCCCTGAGGAGCCGGCCCCAGCGCGGACGGGAGGCGCGGTGCGGGTGACGGGCGTTCGTCACC
>CAJYIG010000152.1 GCA_913774725.1 uncultured Curtobacterium sp.
CCGTACCCGGACACCGGTCGCAGGAGGCGCATCATGACGGACACCCGTGAGTCCTCGTCCCAGGGTGCGCCCACGCCCAGCTCGAGCCGCCCCGGCTCCGCGCCACGGCCCTCCAGTCCGCTGAACGCGACGACCACCGGCAACCTCGGATCCCTCCGGTCGCTGCTGCCGCGCCTGTTCTCGCGGGCGCAGCCCGCGGGGGCGGTCGACACCCTGATCCGCACCGTCCGGTCGCACCACCCCAAGGCCGACGTGACGCTCATCGAGCGGGCGTACACGGTCGCCGAACGCGCACACGACGGGCAGAAGCGGAAGTCGGGCGAGCCCTACATCACGCACCCGGTCGCCGTGGCGCAGATCCTCGCCGACCTGGGGATCGGGACGATCACGATCGCCGCCGCCCTGCTGCACGACACGGTCGAGGACACCGACTACCAGCTCGACCAGCTGCGCTCCGACTTCGGCGACGAGATCGCGATGCTCGTCGACGGCGTGACCAAGCTCGACAAGGTCAAGTACGGCGACAGCGCGCAGGCCGAGACCGTCCGCAAGATGGTCATCGCGATGTCGAAGGACATCCGCGTCCTCGTCATCAAGCTCGCCGACCGCCTGCACAACGCGCGCACCTGGGGCTTCGTGGAGTCCGCCTCGGCCACGCGCAAGGCCAAGGAGACGCTCGAGATCTACGCGCCGCTGGCGCACCGGCTCGGCATCCAGATGATCAAGCTGGAGCTCGAGGACCTGTCGTTCGCGGTCCTGCACCCGAAGCTCTACGTCGAGATCGACAGCCTGGTCAAGGAACGGCAGCCGAAGCGCGAGCAGTTCGTGCAGAACGTCATCGGCACGCTCAAGAAGGACCTGAAGGCCGCGAAGGTGCGCGGCGAGGTGATGGGCCGGCCGAAGCAGTACTACTCGATCTACCAGAAGATGATCGTCCGCGGGCGCGAGTTCGACGAGATCTACGACCTGGTCGGCATCCGGGTCCTCGTGCCGACCGTCCGCGACTGCTACGCGATGCTCGGCTCCGTGCACGCACGGTGGACGCCGCTGCCCGGGCGCTTCAAGGACTACATCGCGACGCCGAAGTTCAACCTGTACCAGTCCCTGCACACCACCGTGCTCGGGCCGCAGGGCCGGGCCGTCGAGATCCAGATCCGCACGCACGAGATGCACCAGCGCGCCGAGTTCGGCGTCGCGGCGCACTGGAAGTACAAGCAGCGTGCGCAGGGCCGTGACGTCGACGCCTCGTCGACCACCGACGACCAGGACATGGCGTGGCTCGCCCACATCACCGACTGGCAGGCCGAGACGAGCGATCCGGGCGAGTTCCTCGACTCGCTGCGCTACGAGATCGGCGCGAAGGAGACGTACGTCTTCACCCCGCAGGGCAAGGTCATCGGCCTGCCGGCCGGTGCCACCCCGGTGGACTTCGCGTACGCGGTGCACACCGAGATCGGGCACCGCACGATGGGTGCCAAGGTGAACGGGCGGCTCGTCCCGCTCGAGAGCACCCTGTCGAGCGGCGACGTCGTCGAGATCTTCACGTCGAAGAACCCCGACTCCGGCCCGAGCCAGGACTGGCTGACCTTCGTGCGGAGCCCTCGGGCGCGCAACAAGATCAAGCAGTGGTTCACCAAGGAGCGCCGCGAAGAGGCGATCGAACAGGGCCGCGACGCGATCGCCCGCGCGATGCGCAAGCAGAACCTGCCGCTGCAGCGCATCATGAGCCAGGACTCCATCGCCGAGGTCGCCTCGTCGATGCGGTACGACGACGTCTCCGCGCTGTACGCGGCCGTGGGCGAGGGCCACGTCTCGACGCAGTCCGTCATCGAGAAGGTGCTCGGGAACGTCCAGGCCGAGACCGAGACGGACGAGCCCGAACTCGCCTTCCCACGCCAGGTCACGAGCCGACAGCTCCGCAACAGCGACAGCGGCGTGCTCGTGCGCGGGGCGCCGGACATCCTGGTGAAGCTCGCGAAGTGCTGCACGCCGGTGCCGGGGGACCAGATCGTGGGCTTCATCACCCGCGGCCAGGGCGTCTCCGTCCACCAGGCGTCGTGCACGAACGTCAAGTCGCTGATGAACGAGCCGGACCGGATGATCGAGGTCGAGTGGGTCCCGTCGTCGAAGTCGGTGTTCCTCGTGCAGATCCAGATCGAGGCGCTCGACCGCTCCGGGCTGCTCAGCGACGTCACCCGCGTGCTGACCGACCACCACGTGAACATCCTGTCCGCGACGGTGTCGACGTCGTCCGACCGTCTGGCGCTCAGTCGGTTCGTCTTCGAGATGGGTGACACGACGCACCTCGACCGGGTGCTGAACGCCGTGCGCCGCATCGACGCCGTCTACGACGTGTACCGGGTCAGCGCGGGCTGACGCCGGTCGGCGACCACACGGTCAGGGCCGGCCGCCGGTCGGGGACGGGGACCACCCGGCCGTCGCCCGGTCGAGTCGCCGTGCCGCCTGGCGCACCATCGGGATCGTCCCGAGCGCGTCGAGTCGGCGGCGCACGTCGGCCGTCGAGACCGCCTCGATGGCGACGAGCCCACGGAGAGCGTCGCGGGCGGTCGCATCGAAGGGCCCCGGCGCGCGCAGCAGGTCCACCGCCGTCCGCTCCGGGGTGGTGACGCGGGTACGCCCCAGGCGCACCGTGTCGTCGACGGGGAGGCGCACCTCGCGCAGTCGGACGTCCGGGTCGACGCGCAGTCGGACGGTCGGCGGAACGCTCACCTCGATGGGCGACGGCGGCCGCGAGGTGGCGCCCCAGATCCAGGCCGCGGACCGACCGCTGGCCACCAGCCGGACGTCGGGCACGCGCCACGCGTGCGCGGCGGCGCGCAGCCCGGGCGTCTGCGGCTCAGCGGGGGAGGCCCAGCACCAACCGACGGGGACGAGCTCACCCGCCAGGACGGCGGCCCGCAGCTCTGCCTCCGGCCAGTCGTCGCTGGTCAGCAGGCGAGGCGTCGGCACCCGCTCATCCTGCCGGACGGACGGCGGTGGCGGTCAGCCCTGTGGAGAGCAGCGCGACACGTCCCGGCGTCAGCGCAGCACGTCGGCGCGGTGCACCAGCGCCGCGGCCCCGATGAGCGGTCCGTCCTGGGACAGCCCGGTGGGGACGATCCGCACCTTCGTGACGAAGCCGAACTCGACCCGCTCGGCGACGGCCTCGCGGGCGTACTCGAACAGGTCGGGCGTGACGTGCGAGAAGCCGCCGCCGATCGCCACGACCTCGAGGTCCACCAGGCTCGTGGCCGCCGCGATCGCCTGCCCCAGCGCGCGACCGCTGCGCCGGACCGCGGCCACCGCGATCTCGTCACCGGCGGCGTAGGCCGCGGAGAGCTCCTCCCCGGTGCTCCCGGCGAACCCCTGCCGCTGCGCCCACGCGACGGTCTTCGGCCCGCTGGCCACCGCCTCGAGGCACCCGGTCCCGCCGCAGGCGCACGGGTCGTCGAACCCGCCGCACTCGACGTGGCCGATGTGGCCCGCGTTGCCGGTCGGGCCGCTCACGGTGCGCCCGTGCAGGATCAGCCCGCCGCCGACGCCGGTGGACACGATCATGCCCATGACGTGGTCCGACCCCTGCGCTGCGCCGACCCAGTGCTCGGCCAGGGTGATCGCGAGACCGTCCATCCGGAGCGTGACCGGGATGCCCTCGGGGACGAGGGACGCGATGTTGTCGCGGAGCGGCCACCCGCGCCACACCGGCATGTTGAGGGGGGAGACCAGCCCGTGCTCCTCGTCGACCGGTCCGGCGGCACCCACACCCACCCCGACGAGCCGTGCGTCCGCCGGCAGGGTCGCGAGCGTCGCCGTCACGACCTGGTCGACCGCCGCCTGCAGCTCCTCCGCGCTCCGCAAGGGTCCGGTCGGCTGGCGGTGCCGGGTGCCCGGCAGGACGACGCCCTGGTCGGAGACGAGGGCCGCCTCGACCTTGGTGCCGCCGAGATCGACGGCCAGCGCGATCGCGGGAGAGGGGGACTGGGCTGCGGTGCTGGACATGCGCGCTCCGATGCGGCGGTCTGGAGGCTCGACTCGCCGTGACGACGCGACCTCACGTCGGTGCGAGCCGGCCCGGGCGGTGTGGTCGGGTCGGATGGTGTCGGTCCGGCCGCGGGCGGGTCGGGTGGTGTGGTCCGGGTGGTGTTGTCAGGGTCCTGTCGTCCGGAGGAGCGGACGGCGGGATCGTCAGGAGGAGGAGGCGTCAGTAGGAGGAGCTGTCGTCGCCGAGTGCGGATGCGGAACCGGTCTCGGCGCGGTGCGCGACCTCGTCGAGGATGCGTGCCGACGCACTCGTGCCGATCCGGTCGGCGCCCGCCTGGACCATCTCGAGCAGCGTGTCGAGCCCGCGCACGCCGCCGGACGCCTTGACGCCGGTGTCGGGGCCGACGGTCTCGCGCATCAGCCGGATGTGCTCGGCCGTCGCACCGCCGCCGGCGAACCCGGTCGAGGTCTTGACGAACGCGGCACCAGCGCGCTGGGCGGCCCGGGACGCGGCGACGATCTCGTCGTCGGTCAGGAACGCGGTCTCGAGGATGACCTTAACGACGGTGTCTCCGGCGGCGTCGACGACCGCGCGGACGTCCTGCTCGACGCGCTCCCAGTCGCCGGACCGTGCCGCGCCGATGTTCTGCACCATGTCGAGCTCGAACGCGCCGTCCGCGAGGGCCTGCAGCGACTCCGCGACCTGGGCGGCGGTGGTGGTGGTGCCGTGCGGGAAGCCGATGACGGTGCCGACCCCGACGCCGGTGCCCTGCAGGCGCTCCACGGCGTGCGCGACGTCACTCGGTCGGACGCAGACGCTGAAGAC